>JAOZLK010000072.1 GCA_029934875.1 Bacteroidales bacterium
CTAAAGCAGTGTCCCAGCTGGATGATAAGCTGAGGCTTCTGGATCCGGGTGATCCGGTCAAATATGACTTTGCTCTCTTCGGCCTGGATATTCGAGAAATTTTGATTTCTCCCCACCAGCTGGATAATAAATTGTGGGTGCATATTGACTCGTATTTCAGCTTTTCTTATATTTATTCCTGAAGAAGTAAAAGCATCAAATCATGTTTTACCTGGTAATTCAGAACCTCGGAAAGGAACGTTGTATTCACATGAGTAAGGATAATCTTTACAAGGAAGGGATGTCATTCAGTTGCACACCCGACCTGGAATATGTTCCCAGGGAGCTGCTAAGAGAAATAGAAATAATTTGTAGTGAGGTTCCCGGTCCACCTATTATAGCGAGGGTGTATAGGGCTTGATGCAAAAACTGATAACTCATGAGAACCTTAACACTGCCCTTGGCCGGCTTACTACTGCTTACATTTATTACAGGCTGTACATCGGTTAAACGATTCAAATCGGCCGAATACAAGGGTGAGGATAACACACTTGTGGATATGGAATTGTTTGGAGCCAGCCTGGAGCAGTCTGGCCCGGATCAGCCTGGCCGGAATCTATGGGATCTGAGTGCCAGCGCCCAAACCCGGCTGATTCAGATCCTGAACGAACGCTATCCGGAGAACGGGCAGTTCACAGGAGCGCTTAACCGGGAGTATATGTTAGACGGCCCGGGTTCTATTGTGGACCTTACCGACAATAAGCTACGAATGGTATTCACAATTTCCAGGAAGAAGGACTATTCGGTCATCGGAAAAGGAGGGAGCAGGTTTTCGCCGGCCGATCGGATCGAATCGCTTAAGTTCAGCCTGGCGATTCCGGAGGAATATAATCTTTCCTTCACGGGCTGGAACAGGTACCTCACAGAATATGGCGAGATTGAGATTGCAGATATGAGCTTTTCAAGAAGCCTGGTGCTGAGTGGGGATTTCTCAAGTGAGTATGCAGATGCTGGCATTAAAAGCACTTCCGGACGAAGAGAAGACCAGGCTGTCAGATCACGGTACCTTAAACTAAATGGGAGTATCTCTCCCAAACAAATCCTTATGGAGGCGGAGGGGACCCGGGAGATTGACCTTGCCGGAAATGTGCTGGCTGATGTTTCATTGACTTTTGAAGGCTTTCCCGAAAGGCTCACCCTCCCTGTTTATGTTCCAGGTGGGACAGGCTCTCCATATAATCTCACAGGACTTAACTTTGTTGATGTGTATGTTCCCCGCCTCAGAGACCTTCCCGATCCCCTTATGGCCACCCTTACCATGGAATATATTTACAGGCATGTGGAATCGGGTTGGAAGAGCTTCCAGGAATGGGATGACCGGGTGGCCTATTACAGTGGCAGAGTCAGCAAGCAAATTCAGCTTCTCAAAAAGGAAGACTATCTACCTCAGCTCTATTGCCTGGGAAGTGAATCTGAGGGAGAGGAGGCCATTAAGATCAGGTCATCATCAGGAGTGGTGTACCCACTTCAGTTCATTGGATACCAGGAGGCAGGAAGGTTCCTGGAGTGGATACTGGATCAAGATCCAGAGCCAGGGCCAGTCGAGCAGGATCAGACACGGCAAATAGGAGTAGGACCTTATACCTTCATGTGGAATGGAGAAGTGCTCACGAGCCAAATGCTTTCATCCCTGGTGAGACTGAAAGTGATTCCGGTTTTTTGATGAAGTGGAGTGTCCCTAAATAACAATGGTGATCAGGACGCGGGAGCCTGTTTGCCCCGGCTCGGTATAAGCCAGGTCGAGGAGCTGGTAGTTGATTGAACATTCATGTTCCTTGTTGAATTCAAGAATATCCTGATCCAGGAGCTCCAGGCGGTTGCCGATTATCCGGCCCCTGTTATATTCCTGGTAACGAAGCATGGCATTATCGGTGATCATGATCAGTATACCCAGGGTGGTCCGGTGAATGGAAATATCAATTTTCCCACCTTCAGAGTGCTGTGAGAGATTATTGAGAAATGTATTTTCTACAAAGCTTTTGATGAGTGCTCCCGGAACCGGGATATGGGTGTCTGCCTGGGGATCAACACTGAAATCGTAGCTGAATTTTTCTTTGTCTTCTGAAGACTTAAGGCTCAGGTATTCCTTTGCAGATTGAATTTCACTCCCCAGGGTCCCGTATGAATTTTCAGTACTCACTATTGCAGATTTGAGACTGCTAAATAGAGATTAATCCTATAATATAAAAGGGGAAGACGGGGCTACTGTATGAAGCAGCTCTCCTGGAGTGCGAATGTCCAGGCTTATTACGTGGAAGGAAATCCGATGAGCCCTATTTACCGCCGTACCAGAAGCCCCTGTTCCATGCATGCTCCCTTAATCTGACAAGTGCTTCCTTATCAAGTTCAGGAAGGTCGGATACCTTTGCATTCTGAAGGGCCTGCTGCCTGTTCCGGATCCCGGGGATTACCGTAGAAACCGTTTTGGGTGAAAGGGTAAACTTCAGAGCCAGTTCAGGCATGGAGTATGAGCTTTCCTGGAATTCTTCGGCGATTTTACGGGTTCGTTCCACGCCCCGTCCAAGTCGATCACCTGCATAATAGTTACGCCTGAAATCGCCCAGGGGAAAAGTCTCATCGCCCTTATACTTACCGGTCAGTACACCCTCATCGAAGGCAACCCTTACGATGACCCCGGTTCCGCATTCCCCTGCTACAGGCAGGATCTGGGCAGCGGGTTCCTGTTCAAAGATGTTGTAAATTACCTGTACAACATCGACCAGTCCCTCGCGCATAAGCTGGATCACACAGTTCTGATCATGCTCGGGAGTTGAGATTCCCACCTGCTTGATAAGGCCCTCAGCTTTTATTTTTTGCAAAATCTCCAGGGCCGCTGGTTGGTCATTCCAGGCGCGGGTCCATGTATGGAGCAGTAGCACATCCAGGCTGTCGGTCTGAAGATTTTTTAAGCGTTGTTCAATATTTTCTCGCAGGTATTTTTCAGGGTACCTCTCATTAATATCGCACCATGGTGAGGGAGGCCATTTCCCGGGAGCGGGTGGAGTCTTGGTACACACCCTTACCGATTCGGACCGGGATTTAAGAAACTCCCCGATGATGCGTTCCGATTTACCATCACCATATCCGGCAGCTGTATCAATAAAGGTCACTCCCCTGTCAAGGGCAGTCTCTAATGCTTCAATGGAGTCTGATTCCTTTTGAGCTCCCCAGCTTCCCCCGATGGCCCAGGCTCCGAATCCAATCTCGGAGACTTCGGGTCCGTTTTTTCCTAATTTGCGATATTTCATGATGTATGAAGATAATATTTTGGAGGCGATTCTTTTAGAATTAGTACCTTTATTTCATTAGTAATTATTGATTTGTACCTGAGTACTCCTTATAAAATATGAAAAATCTGAACAAGACCCCAGACCAGATTTCAAGAAGAAACTTTTTTCGTAACGCAGGTATTGGTACGGCTGCTGTAGCTGGCTTACCCCTCCTGGCCACTTCCTGTTCGGGATCAGCCATAACTGCAAAAATTGGTAATTTTTTTTCCCAGGGGGATGTGGTCCTCTTCCAGGGAGACTCCATCACCGATGCGGGTCGGGATAAGGTGAATGAACTTCCCAATAGCGGTCGCTCGTTTGGTGGTGGATACGCCTTCCTTCTTGCTTCATGGCTGCTTGAAGAGCTGGCTCAGAAGGAACTGACCATCTACAACCGGGGGATCAGTGGGAACAAGGTCTGCCAGTTGGACGAAAGATGGGACAAGGATTGTCTTTTGTTGAAGCCGAACGTGCTTAGTATTCTCATCGGGGTTAACGATTACTGGCACATGCGCAATGGGAAATATGATGGCACTCCCGAAATTTATGAAAATGATTACCGTGCCCTTCTTAAGCGTACCAGGGATCAATATCCTGACATCAAACTGGTTATTTGTCAGCCTTTCATCCTCACTGATACCAAAGCGGTTGATGAATCATGGGTAGAACCTTTTCGGCCATACCAGGAAATATCTCAGAAGCTATGCCAGGAGTTTGATGCCACCTGGGTTCCCTTCCAGGAGGCCTTTACAGAAGCCATTCAGATTGCTCACCCCACCTACTGGGCCAACGACGGCGTACATCCTTCAATGGCGGGTGCCCAGCTAATGGCCAGAACCTGGCTGAAAGCCCTGGCTTAGGAGGTTATTTACAAAGGATTAGGAGATCAGGTAGCCTGCTTATATTCTGCCTGTAATTCGTTGAACACCTTTTCGACAGTGGTGATTTCTTTAACCCTGCCTGCATTAGAGCCCACAAATGCAAATCCGTCTTTCAGGTTGCCTTTGAATGCGGCCAGTAATGCTTCAGATATACAATAGAGTGTGGTTTTGGGATTACAGGAGCGGATGCAATTGTGCTTGCACACCTTGGGTCTTCTGCTCCCGTCTTTTGCTTCCTGCAGAAAGCGGTTGAAGATACTGCGGCCGGGCATCCCCACGGGACTTTTTATGATCTGGATGTCCTCTTCGGAAGCATTCACCACAGCCTGCTTGAATTCAATTGAAGCGTCGCACTCCTCAGTAGCCACAAAGCGGGTACCCAGCTGAACACCCGTGGCACCCCGCTTCATAATCTCGAGGATATCGGCACCGGTATATATTCCACCTGCGGCGATGACAGGTATTTCCTTATTGAATTTATCTTTGATCTCCTGAGCTACCTTAAGCACCTCATCCACAAGGTTTTCAAGCTTATTCCCAATATCCTGCAGGGCATCTGCTTTGAATCCGAGGTGACCTCCCGCTTTGGGGCCTTCCACCACAAAGGCATCAGGCAGGTAATTATAATTTTGTTGCCACTTTTGCGCGATGATATTGGCAGCCCTTCCGGAAGAGACAATGGGGACAAGTTTTGTCTTGGCACCGTCCACCAAATATTTGGGCAGGTCAAGGGGGAGGCCGGCACCGGAAAATATGATATCGATCTTCTCTTCAATGGAGGTACGGACCATATCCGAGAAGTTGGTGAGTACTGACATAATGTTTACACCCAGCACCCCGGGGGTAAGATCACGTGCTTTTCGGATCTCCTCACGTATTGCATCAATGTTGCTTTTCTTATATCCCTCTCCGCTCTGTTTCCCGGTAAGGCCGATCCCTACTGTGGCGATGATTCCAACCCCACCCATGTTCGCAACCGCTGAAGCTAAACTGGAAAGTGATATTCCAATGCCCATGCCACCCTGGATGATTGGCACCTTAATATTCAATTCCCCTATTCTTAAAGGCTTCATATAAAATCAATTAGTCTAATTAAACGGCGGTAAAATTAGGCTTTTAATCAAGGCCCCCTACCATGGTCTGCTACTTTATAATCTATATAAACTATCTTTGATATATACCATGATCGCGATTGTTAAGAATGAAGCAAAACAGTAACAGACCCTTTCCTCCTTCCCGGCTCCCCTTCTTTTACGGGTGGATCATCCTGGCCGCAGGTACCATCGGGATTCTGATGAGTATCCCTGGTCAGACCATGGGGGTGTCTGTATTTACAGAGAATCTGCTGAGGGATCTGGATATTGACCGAAACAATCTGAGCCTTGCTTACCTGGTGGGTACCATGATCTCGGGATTACTCATCACCAAAGCTGGAAAACTTTACGATCGTTATGGTGCCAGGGTGATGGCTTTTGCCTCCGGTGTTTTGCTGGGCATGGTACTGCTTTACCTTACCAGGGTGGATGTGGTGGCAAGGGCCCTTGTGGGAGTCGGATTCAAATCTCCTGTCCTGATCACTTTTGTTTTGCTGGCCATCGGCTTTTTCGGAATCCGCTTTTTCGGACAGGGCATGATGACCATGGTATCCAGAAACATGGTAATGAAGTGGTTCAATAAGCGAAGGGGGATGGCCAATGCAGTACTGGGGATTTTCACGGCACTTGGCTTTGCCATTGCTCCCCAAATACTGAACCAGGTCATCGAACGGCTCGAGTGGAGGGGAGCATGGATTTTTCTGGCCATACTGGTGGGGCTTATATTCGCCCTCTTTGTTCTGCTCATTTACCGTGACAACCCTGAAGATTGCGGCTTAGAACCTGATGGGAAGATGAAGACAAGAAGGAGGAAAAGTCGCCCGCCCAGTCTTCCCGACAAGGATTATACCCTGAAGGAGGCTCACCGGACCCTGGCCTTCTGGGCCTTTACCCTCGGCCTTGGCCTTTCGGCCCTCTACATTAGCGGGCTTACTTTCCATATTGTATCCGTATTTGAAACTTCGGGGATGACCAAGGAGATGGGACTGGGGATCTTTGTTCCCACATCGGTCATTGCAGTTCTTTTGCAGTTTGGCGCCAGTAACGCCAGTGATTATATGCGGCTCAAATATCTGCTGATTCTTTTTGCATTGGGAGTGCTTATCACAACCACAGGCCTGATCTCACTTGGCGAAATGCAGGTTTCTTACTGGCTGATTATCATAGGAAACGGGATTGTATGGGGACTTTACTCGGTATTAATCGGGGTCACCTGGCCCCGGTTCTACGGATTGAAAAACCTGGGAGCCATTTCCGGATCATCCCTGAGTTTTACGGTCATTGGATCGGCACTGGGACCCTATATGTTCAGTCTCTCTCTTGAGTGGACCGGCAGCTATGATCTGGTAGGCTGGTTCTGCCTGGGCATTGCAGCCTTTCTTTTTATCCTTGCTTTCAAAGCTGACAATCCTAACGAGAATGAGAAGAAGCAGCTATGAGTATATCATTCCTGCTTTGCTGGCCCTGGCTTTAACCATCGGCCTGGGATTCTCGATCCCCATCTTATCCACCCGGTACACATTGAAGCTTGAAAGATCAGAGATTCTTCCTGCCGAATTTTTCCGACACTTTCATGACGTGGACCAGGATGGAGTGAGTGAGATTATAGAACTATTCTATAATTCCTCAGGGAATCTCTCAGTAAAACTGCGGCACTTAAATGAGGCCACAATCAATCAGTTTAATCTGCCTGGTATTCTCCCCAAGGTTGGTGTGAGCCTGAGTCTGGATGATATCAATGGTGACGGAATCACCGACATCTTCGTATGTACAGAAAAGAATGACTCCATCTATCTGACTATCATCGATGATATATTCGGGCATCCCACTAGCTCCAGGGTTTTTTCATTGGACCCGATAAATCAGTACAACGATTACGGTGATTATTCCTTTATACCAGGTGGGCTTACTGATCTCAATATGGATGGTACACCGGAGTTTGTTATGGCCATTAATGGCGGACACTCCCTGCAGCCAAGAAGGGTTTATGCCATAGACTACAAGAATGACTTAGTGATGCGATCACCTCTTAGTGGTGCAGCAGTTCATTCACTGGACTTTTTTGATCTGGACAAAGACGGAACGGAGGAGATCATCGTTAAAACCACCGCGACGGAAAATTTCAGCGATCCCTTTCCATATATGGATACCACAACTTACCTCATGGTTCTGGACCAAAACCTTAATTTTTACAAAGCACCCCAGGCTTTGAGTCAGCATCTTTCCTGGTCGACCGTGGAACCCTTTGCCTATGGGGAGGAGCATTTTCTTCTCATCCATGTCCGTAACCGTATCGAGGAGAATCTTCCATCTGTTCTGGCCATCTATAACGATTCGCTAAGGTCCGTCAGGAAGCGAGACGTCTCTCAGCTACCAAAAGAGAATCTTGGCTTTTGGAGAGAACCAGGCAGCCGTGACCTTGAGCATTTGAGAATCGTTAGGAAGGAGAAACTCTACAGTTTCGACTTTGACCTGCAATTTACGGATTCATTAGCTAGCATTTTACCTGTAGGTTTTAACACAAATGCACGGCGTTTTGACCTGGATGGTCTTGGGAAGGAGGAGTATGTTATTCCCGGGAATTACCAGGTTTTCGTGGCCCGGGATGATCTTTCCCATGTGACTGCACTTGACCTGGGATGGGATTCAAGGAATCCGCGAAGCTTTATTTCAAGCGTAGTAAACGGCACTGACCATCCCACACTTGTTGTCCAGATGGACAAAGAATGCTTCTATCTTTCCTATAAACAAAATGCCTGGTTCAGATTTCGCTTCCTGCTCTATCCGGGGATTTTTCTTTTACTCTTTGGACTGTTTTATTTTCTGGGTAACCTGCAGAACCGAATGTTGAGAAGGAGGTATGAAAAGGACAGGCTTATCAGTCAATTACAGCTGCAGGCCATTAAAAACCAGTTGGATCCACACTTCACCTACAATGCACTGAATGCCGTGGGTTCTTTAATTTATAAGGGAAAAAAAGAGCTTGCATACCAGTATCTGAAGGGCCTAACCGATCTGTTGCGCCTTGTTTCGGGCGATACATCCGATGTGACCTGGACCCTTAATGATGAGCTCAGCTTTGTTCGTAAATTCCTGGAGATAGAGAAATTAAGGTTCAGAGATAGTTTTATTTACTCCATAGAGGTTCATGATGAGCTTGGAGAGATGAAATTGCCTAAACTAAGTGTGCTAACCTTCGTGGAGAATGCCCTTAAACACGGCTTACGGCACAAGAAGAATGATCGGAAGCTGGTGATTACGGCTGAGGCCTGTATGGATGGTCTTAAAGTTGAAATCACCGATAACGGGATTGGACGAATAGCTGCGGAAAAGTTCCGGGACGAGAAGTCGGGGAGTGGTCTCCAGATGATGAAAAAGTATTTTAAGCAGTTTAATGAAGCTACGGGTTTGAATGCAAGGTTTGAGGTAAGGGACCTTTATGAAAATAATAATGAACCGGCTGGAACGCTGGTGGAAATCTATATTGCATGAGCAGACAGAATATTTCCATCCTGATTGTGGATGATGAGCCCGAGGCCAGAGATTTGCTTTCCATGTTGCTGGAGCGCATTGGAGGTATTGAATTGACAGGCATGGCAGATTGTGTAGATGAGGCTTTTAAGCTGATCCTCACAGATCAACCTGACCTGGTTCTTCTGGATATACAGATGCCTGAAAAGAATGGATTCGAGTTGGTGCGGTTGGTTCATGCCGCAAATCTGAACACAGGGTTTATTTTCGTTACAGCATATGACGAGTATGCAATTGAAGCCATCCGCTCCTCGGCCTTCGATTACCTTCTTAAGCCGGTGGATCCGGATGAACTTCGGAAATCAATAAGCCGCTACATTGACCTCCTGGAAGAGAATGACATTAAGCAGCAACTGGGTGAGATGTTGCAAAAAATGGGAAGGAAAGCGAGGGTCAAGGTGAATACCAGGACGGGATTCATCCTGATCGATCCTGAAGAGGTAATCCATTGTGTTGCAGCCGGGAACTATACAGAGATACACCTGGTGAACAGCCGGGTGGAGACTATCACCAGCAACCTTGGGTCTTTCATGGAGCAGCTACCCGCTAAGAGCTTTTTCAGAATAAGTCGTTCGGGGATGATTAATTTAGACTACCTGACGCGGGTTGACTATAAGTCGGGAACCTGTCGTCTGAAGGCTGATTCGGACATTGAACTGAAGGTGGCCCGAAACCGCAGGAAGGAGCTGGAGAAAGTGTGCTTTTCAGGCTAGATGAGATTTGCCAGGCCTGGCTGTTTTTTTTACCGGGAATGATTTTGTATTTTATTGTCCAGAACCTAAAGTTTCCTGCTAATGAAACCCTTACATTTACTTGCCTGCATGAGCCTCTTAGCCCTGCTGCAGGGCTGTTACAAGGATCCTGTTGCAAATTTTGAGTACTCTTATGTTGATAATCTAGCACCGGCTGATGTGAGTTTTACCAACCTTTCCTCCGAGGCAGATAAGTTTCAATGGGATTTCGGAGATGGATCAGGCTCTGCAGAAAAGAACCCGGATCATGCTTTCTATAACTATGTTAATCCAATAGTTTCTTTACATGCAAGCGGTAGAGGAGGCGATAACATGATGAGTAAAACAATAGGTTTAACCTCCTACTTCGTAAAGAACTCATCGAGCTACAGCCTATACAGTGTGACCCCTTTCTTTTGGGATGGGGAGAATGTATTGGATGATTTTGACCTGGGGAGCCTATCGCCAGGTTATGATAGTGATGTGGTAATTACAACTCACACAATCATTGATGTGGCATTTGAATTCTTAGACGGAACCCTGTACCTGGTTGAGTATTCTTATACACTTAATGAGAATGCGGCCAGCTATCTCAATATTTCTGATGAAACAAGCATTATGTCGGTGCCGGCTTCAAAGAAAGGTACTTTGTCGGGATTGGATCTGAAAATAATCCGCGAACAAGGCCAGGCACTTCAGTTGAAGGATCTGAATACTAAGTAGGGAATGTACAGGCGCTACATTCTTCCAAGGGTCATCGATTGGGCCTGCAGTCAACCCAAGGGTGAGTTGCAGCGGGAGAAGGTAATTCCCATGGCCCGTGGGCAGGTGTTGGAAGTAGGCATTGGATCGGGAATGAACCTTGCATTTTATGATCCTTCCATGGTAGAACGCCTTACGGGTATCGACCCCATGGACAGGCTCTGGGCCAGGAAGAAGGCAGATTTATCGAAGCTTGGTTTTGATGTGATATATATTAAGGATTCTGCCGAACGCATTCCTTTCGATAATGATTCCTTTCATACGGTGGTCTCTACCAGTACCCTTTGTTCCATTAAGAATATCGGTGAGGCACTGAGGGAAATGCATCGTGTGTTAAAGCCTGAAGGACGCCTGCTTTTTTCGGAACATGGTCGGGCACCGGATCGCTCTATTGCACAAAGGCAGAACCTGCTCAATCCTGTATGGAAACGGATTGGTGGTGGCTGCAACCTGAACCGGGATATTCCCGGGCTGCTCAGGGAAGCCGGGTTTTCCCTGGATGGAATGACAGAGGGCTACCAGGAGGGCTGGCGCCCTGTGAGTTATCACTTCTGGGGGTGGGCCGTGAAGTCCGAAAGACCAGGGAGCTAAGATTATTTAATCTCGGTGATATTCAGGTTCCTCCACTGAACCTTTATACCGCCTCCTGAATGGATTTGCAGGGCGATGCTACCCATTGCCTCTCCAATTTTCTGGTCCTTAAATTCGATCATCTTTTGACCATTTAGCCAGGTCTCCACCAAGTCTCCCACCACCCGGATTTTCATGCTGTTCCACTCCCCGAATTTCAGAAACTTGTCCAGTTCTGGATCGGGTTGAATTAACCAACCTCTCCCGTAGGATTCATAGATTCCTCCTGTATTGCTACCCGGAGGGGCAACTTCCACCTGCCAGCCTGTAATCTTTGTTCCCTCGATTGATGAACGGAAGAAGACGCCGCTGTTTCCATCGGCGCCCTGTTTGAATTCAAGCGTCAACTCAAAATTTTTGTATTCCTTTTCGGTACCCAGGTAGCCATACTCTTTGTCGGGTCCACTTTCACAGACCAGCAGGCCATCTTCCACATACCAGAGTTCGGTACCATAGATGGTCCATCCAGAAAGGTCTTTTCCGTTAAAAAGGGATTCTGTTTGCGCAAGCATCACTCCCTGGCAGCACAGGAGCAAAATGATGGGAAATAAAAGGTTCTTTTTCATATCTGATTGTTTAGTTATTTGATCTTAAAAGCCATCAGGGCATCGCCCCGCCTGATGTACATGATTCCAGCGGCCACTACAGGATAGGAGAAATGATGTCCGGATCCCTCTTTTATTTTGAGTTTTCCGGTGATCTCCGGTTTACCCTCCCCGTATGCGATCAGGTTTACCTCCCCATTATTTCCGTAGCAAATGATTTTCTTGTCGGCATATGCCAGGCTGCCTGTAGCCACTTTTATGGAATCA
>JAOZLK010000534.1 GCA_029934875.1 Bacteroidales bacterium
CTTTTTTCAAAGGATCTTGGAAATACAATTAAAAATTTACAATTGGATCCTGAAATTGAAACAGCAATAAATTATCGGATCTCACCGGACAAAAATAGTGTAAAACTTATTCCTGAAGTGGGTTTCAGCAGTCTCTTTGTTGAAACGGAGTCTTCAATTGAGCGAATCTCAATCTTCAATATTGCGGGTAAGTTATTATTAAAGGAAAATTGTGTTGATCACCGGATAGATATTTCTTCTATTTCAAGCGGGCCCTATATCTTAGAACTGGAATTTAAGAATAAAGCCCTCGGGAAAAGTGCTCTCCTGTTTTATAAGGGAAATATGCATTAAAATGTGATTTCATTTTCTGTTTACTATCCCCTGAGCACTATCCCCTGAGCACTATCCCCTGAGTTCTACCTCGGCCAGTCATCCGAGCAGAATGAGCTGGCTGGCAGGCCCTCCCAGTTATAAAGATTGGGTACAGCTGTATTGGACCAGGCATACCTGACAGCCACCGGATTTTTCACATTGGGGTGTCCCACAAGTACATTGTGACCATCCACCACTGCCTTTGCAGGATGATAAATCCGGTCTTCTCCGGCAATCTCGAAGTGGGTGAGCGGACCGTCTATGGATTGTAATCCTTTACCTGTATAGTCAAAACTGATACGAATTCTGCTTCCTTCAATGTCAATATCACGGTACAGGGGACCCGAAGAGACGATGTCTTTTCCATAATCTTTTGCCAGCGCCCAAAGGGCCAGCCTTTTTCCAACATCCCTTTTATTGGTAGGGTGAATATCGTCGGGATTTCCAATATCCAGGGTCACAGCCATTCCTGTGTTATTCAATGTTGACAGGGTCATAAACTGGGCCTCTCTCAAGGCTGCGCTGTTGTTCAGTTCACCATAGTTGAAGGGTGCCAGTTGCACAAAATAGAAGGGAAAATCTCCACGCTTCCACTGCTTCCTCCAATCGGTGATCATCCCGGGAAATATGGTTCTGTACTGAACGGCCCTGCTTACGTTCGCTTCACCCTGATACCAGATGGCACCTTTAATTGCAAAATTTGTGAGTGGAGACAACATGCCATTGAAGAGAACCGAAGGAGTGCTTGGGCTAGACAGCTGTGGAATCGAGGCAAATTCACCTGCAATCCGGTACTTCCATTCCCCTGCCAACATGACCGGTTCCGCCGCAGGATCCTCCCGCGGGTAAAGTCGAAGCTGATCAGGATCTCCAAATGCCCCACCCTGAAGATGGGTATTTACGATCCTAATGGATAAAACCATATTGGTCCTTTTCACATAAGTACCGGGAACCTGATAGATCCTGGCATCATCCCAGTTTTCAATCTGACTCATCGCTCCCACTTCCTGTCCATCCAGGTAAGTCACATCCATCTCATCTATGGGACCCAGTTCCAAAACCAGGTCCTTCCCCACCCATGCTTCGGGGATCTCAACCTGCAATCGAACCCATACAAGCCCTTCGATCATTCCAATTTCCTTCATGGTGCTCCATTCGGCCGGGCCATTGGCTTCAATCCAGCCAGCATCATCAAAGTCAGGATTCATCCACCCCTCCCGGATTCCAATATTATCCTGAGAAGAAGGATCCATCATCCTCCTGTTCACTTCCATAATGCTGTCCATAGATTCTTCTGCCTTCTCAAGATCTTTGTCTGTCAGGCTATACAGATTATCAAGCTGGTTATCAAAGGCTCCAAAGGTCCGGAGCATCTCCCTGCTGGTCCATGCCTCCGATGGAGTACCTCCCCAGGATGTATTGATCAGCCCCACAGGCACATCCAGAGATTCATTCAGGTATTTCCCGAAAAAGTAGCCCACCGCACTGAATCCTGCAGCAGTGGCTGGAGAACAAACCGTCCATGCACCGCTCACATCCTCCTTGGGCATGGCAGCAATGCGTTTTTCCACCTGGAACAAACGGATATTGGGATGATTGGCCGCCGGAATTTCTGAAGGTGCAGATTCAGCCCTTCTCAATGGCCATTCCATGTTGGACTGACCTGAACAAACCCATACCTCGCCAAGCATTATGTTTTCAAGTACTTCGATAGCATCAGCCTCTATGGTGATCTCATAGGGACCGCCAGCATCAGAGGTTTCCAGCTCCACAAGCCACTTACCTTCACCATCTGCCTTCACCTTGTATTTCTCACCATCCCAGCTTGTCCTTACCTCCACCTTTTCCCCGGGTGTGGCCCATCCCCAGATACTGGCAGTACTGTTTCGTTGAAGGATCATGTGATCTCCGATAATGGAAGGGAGTTTCAGATCTGAAGCCGATACATTCAGGCTAAGTAGAAATACTGAAACGAGTAAGGCCAGCACTCTTGAATATTGTCTCATGTTTTTTGAATTTATTGGTGTTCCCACTTAACAATCCAGGGATCGTTGGTCCGCTCCTGGAAATCGCGAAGCTTTTCCTTTAAAGCCTCCAGTTCATTTTTATAGCCGGGAATCCCGGCCAGGTTCCTGGTTTCATAGGGATCGTTTTCTAGATCATATAATTCAAACTCCGCCCGGTTTGTAAATACCTCAAGGCTTCTCCCGGCATACATCCCACTACCGCTCTTAAGCGCTACCTGCCAGGTGGAAGAGGCCCAAAGGTCCGAAGCATGAGGATAGGGCAACTGCCATGCGATGTTCCAGATCAGTTTGAATTTCCTGGTCACCACCGTCTTCATGGGATAGTACATGGTAATCTCATGAAAGGTATGAGAGGCATAGGTCTCGTCAAACCCGGCTGCATTCACATCCCCGAGGACAGCCTTGAAGGATTTTCCCTGAAGCTCAGGATTGGCGGTCTGGTTCCAGTTCATTTCAGGATCATCCACACGAGCCTGCATCAGGGCATTGGCTTCATCGAGGATACCCACCCTGTCCAGGATGGTGGGTGTCAGATCGGCCCAGTTGATCATTGCATCACTTACCAGTCCGGCATTGTCACCTCCCGGATTCTTGATCAGGCATGGAAGGTTGATTCCCGGCTGGTAGATGGTGGTCTTTGCACCTGCAAAGGCAATCCCGTTATCCGAGATATAAATAACAAGGGTGTTATCCCATACGCCGGCTTCTTTCAGGTGGCTAAACAATCTGCCCACACCGTAATCTACCCGGGAAACCGACTGGTAATATTGTGCGAGCTCCTCCCTGCATGCCATGGATTCAGGGAGGTAGGGAGGTACAATCACATCATCAATGGTAAACAGGGACTCCTCCACCCCTTCATGCCCCCCGGGCCTGTTTCCAAAAGCATCAGGGGCCAGTGGTGCATCACTGAGTGCTCCCGACCGGTGCGGATCGGAAGTACAGAAGTAAAGAAAGAAAGGATGATCCTGGTTTGCCTGTATGAAATCTATGCAGCTGTCGGCCATGGCCACAGGATTGCGTTGATTCGCTTTCATCACCTCCTGGAAATGGAATACCTTTTCCGGCGCCACATGGTATTTACCAATTCGGCCTGTATGGTAGCCTGCCAGCTCCTCAAGGTAAACAGGAAGTGAGTATACATGATCATAAGCTGAAAAATGATGAAAGTGGTGCTGATGGCCAAAATGGCCGTTGGCATGGTTGTAAAGGCCGGTAAGAATAACCGAACGACTGGCACTACAGGATGCCGATGTGCAGTGCGCCCTGTTAAAGCGAATCCCCTCCCTTGCCAGTGCATCCAG
>JAOZLK010000535.1 GCA_029934875.1 Bacteroidales bacterium
ACCTGGAAGGATACATGGGATCATCACCGGTTCGCATCGGTAACGGAGCCTATGAGCAGCTTCAGCTGGATATTTACGGAGAGCTTCTCGATTCAGTCTACCTGTTTGACAAACATGTGAGACCGATCTCTTTTTCCGGCTGGAAGGATGTGTACAAACATGTGAAGTGGATCAGTAATAACTGGAATAAAACAGATGAAGGGATCTGGGAAGTCAGAGGGGGACAGCGACATTTCGTTTATTCCAAGGTGATGGCCTGGGTAGCGGTCGACAGGGCCATCCGCCTGGCCAATAAGAGGTCTTTTCCGGCCGACCTTGATGAGTTGCACCGGACCAGGGACAAAATATTTCTTGAGGTAATTGAAAAAGGGTGGAACAAGGAAACCCAAAGCTTCGATCAGTACTATGGCAGCGGAACCCTGGATGCCTCCAACCTGATGATGCCTCTGGTATTCTTTATGGCTCCCCATGATCCGATGATGGAAAAGACCATTTCTGCCATTCTGCAACCTCCTTACAAAGGAGGTTTACTGTCAAACAGCCTTGTCTATCGCTACAATGTTAAGGAGGTCGAGGACGGGCTTTCGGGCGAGGAGGGAACATTTAACATTTGTACTTTCTGGCTGGTGGAGGCCTTGACCCGGGCAGGTAAATCAGATCCCGAAAAACTGGAAAGGGCAAGGCTTATATTCGAGCAGATGCTGGGATATGCCAATCATGTTGGCATGTATTCCGAGCAACTCGGAATGAGCGGAGAAGCCATGGGAAACACACCCCAGGCATTTACCCACCTGGCCCTGATCAGTGCTGCTTATAACCTTGACAAGGCACTGGGCTGATCAGGCAGGACGCATACAATGAGCCCATCTCAAAACTGGAGCTATTGAAACCCGGCACCGCAGTAAACCTGGTTTTAAGCGGAGGAGGCGAGAAAGGCACAGCACATGTGGCCCTGCTTGAGAAGCTGGAGGATTTAAAAATTAAAAT
Source organism: Bacteroidales bacterium (assembly GCA_029934875.1). Classification (GTDB taxonomy): domain Bacteria; phylum Bacteroidota; class Bacteroidia; order Bacteroidales. Next base: position 988 of record JAOZLK010000535.1, read on the forward strand.
AAATGCAATTTCAGCTACAAGTGCCGGCTCGCTGGTCGGCTGCATGTATGCTTCAGGAGCAGGCTACCAGGAAATAATTGATTTTTTTGCGGAAACCCCGCTTTTCAAATACTCCTGGCTCAATCCCCTGAATTCCGGTTTTTTTAAGTCAGAAAAGTATGAGGTCTACCTGAAGGACCATGTCAAAACCAAATTTGAGGATCTCTCCATTCCCATGCACATGGCTGCCACAAATATGCAAGATGGAGAGTGCCACTATTTTAAGAGTGGTCTGCTAATGAAACCATTAATAGCATCGTGCGCTGTTCCAGGCATCTTTTCTCCCGTGGAAATAAATGGAAAGCTTTACTCTGATGGGGGTGTGATGGACAATTTTCCTGTTTTCCCCTTCCAGGACGATCCCCTGCCGGTCATCGGCAGCTACGTTGTAGCTCCCAAAATCATTGACAGGAAAGGATTAGACAATCCATTGAAAGTGACCGCCAGGTCAGCAAACCTGATTGCCTTTTCTCAGGACATGCATAAATTTTCTGACACCTACCTGACAATTGTGCACCAGATCAGGGACTACGGAATATTCGATCAAAAGCACGGGCATGAAATTTATACCAAGGCCCGGAAATCGCTGTTTAAATAAGCCGTATCCTCTGTGGTAAAAATCACCATCACTCCCATGTAGTACTCTCTCAATTAATTTCATGTGCAAAGGTGCGGTCTCCGGGGGCTACACCTTTTTTTGTATCTTCGAAGCAACCCTCAATAAGACAACACATGAAAACTATTATTGGATGGACGTCAATGCTATTCGCCCTGATCATTTTCAGCGGATTCAGCAATCGGGACAAAGCAGACTCTAAGGCAAGCGGGAATAATACACCCCTATCGTGGAATATCTGGCCCGGGGAAGCTCCTGGAGGACCGGTTGACCTACCTTCCGAAATCGATATCACAAAGCCCACAGATAAGCTCATAGCAGGTGAACGCATTATTAAGTTGCAGAATGTTACTGTGCCAACAGTTAGCATCTATAAGCCCGATCCTTCAATCGACACCAAAACTGCAGTCATCATTGCACCGGGTGGTGGTTTCTGGATTCTGGCCATGGACCTGGAAGGTACCGAGATTGCAGAATGGTTAAATACCCTGGGCGTAACCGGGATTGTACTTAAATATCGTGTCCCGGGCAATGCATGGGATCCTGAAAAGAAATGGCTGAGTGCGGTGCAGGATGGCCAGCGAGCCATGAGTTTGGTAAGGGGCCGGGCCGAAGAAATTGGAATTGATCCCAATAAGATCGGGATCATGGGATTTTCAGCAGGCGGGGCACCGGTAATGGGTACAGCCTTAGGCCCGAAACGCTATTACGAGCCGGTGGATGAATATGACAAAGTCTCTTTCAGGCCCGATTTCGCAGCACCCATATATTCAATTGGTATGCCTGAGTATGCAGAAATCACAAAAGACAGCCCCCCCTTCTTTATGGCCACCGCCCATGATGACTTTAACCCTCTCGACATGGCAAAAATGTATATCGCTCTTAAGGAAGCAAACATTTCAGCAGAGCTTCACATTTACGAAAGCGGTGGGCACGGTTACGGATTGCGTCGAACCGATTTACCGGTAACCAGCTGGCATGACCGCATGGAGGATTGGATGAAAAAGCTGAATCTTCTTTAATTTCCTTGTATTTTTGTGTAAAATTCACCCCATGAAAAACACTGTACCAGTTATCTTACTCCTGGCTTTTGCTTTAATCCATAGCTGCAAAAACGAGGTTTACCAGTGGCGCGGAGACTTACGCGACGGAGTCTACCAGGAAACCGACCTGCTGAATGAGTGGCCCGAAGAAGGTCCGGAGCTGCTATGGATCTCAAAAGGCCTGGGCCGTGGTTATGCAGCACCTGTAATTACTGAAGACCAGATTTTTGTCAACGGGGAGCAGGAAGGTAATAGTTACCTCTTTGCCTTCGACATGGAAGGACAGCTGCTATGGAGATCACCCAACGGGGAAGAATTTCTTGGAGAAGGCTTCTCCAGCACTTACCCGGGCGCAAGATCCACGCCCACAGTCATGGGTAAGCTTGTTTATACCACCTCTGGAAGAGGACGCATTGCCTGCTTCAATAAATCCACAGGTGCAGAGAAATGGTCCTCAAATATCGTCGATGACCTGGGGGGTGAAGTAGGCTACTTTGGCTACTCCGAATCGGTGGCTGTAGACAAAAATAGTGTCTACTGTTTCCCGGGAGGACAGGAAGCCAATATGGCTGCACTGGACAGGTTAACGGGAAAGACGGTCTGGACTTCGGAATTACAGCGAGATACATTTGCCTATGGCTCTCCGGTACCAGTGGATCTGCCATCCCGGAAAATTCTGATTCATACTTCCCGGTATAGCATTTTTACAGTTGACCGTGAAAGTGGAGAATTACTGGGCACTTATGCCCTGGAAGGATATGAATACGATGGGGAACATTGCAATACACCGGTCTACAACAATGGGTACATTTATTTCGTGGCTAACGATATTGAGAGCCAGGGTGCCATGAAACTGAAATTATCCGAAGACGGGGAAAATATCACCGAAGTATGGCGCCACCAGGGAATTCTGAACAATTTTGGCGGCCTCCTGGTGGTCAATAATCACCTTTTAACAACTGTAAAGGGGAATTGGCTATTGTCCCTGGAACCGGAT
>JAOZLK010000073.1 GCA_029934875.1 Bacteroidales bacterium
CTTTTCCAGCAGGACCCGGTAATCATTGTAGGATGCACAGCCTTTAGAAGTTCCCTTCTTCAGCTTCTTCCCATAATACTTTTCCACCAATTCCAGTCCTACATCACGTCCTCCCGGAATCCCCTCTATTCCTGAACCCCAGGATGGATCCTCCAGCACATCACGCATAGTATTTCTGATGCCATGCAAGCCCCAGTCCACATAATTAGTACTGTATTTATTGGGATCACATACTGAGGTAATCTGTATGTCATCATTTTGAATCAGGCTAGCCATTTCGCGGATCCCCTGGGTTCCGCAACCGATGTAAGCAATATTCAACTTGTCACTGGGGGCTACATGACGGGAGCCTCCCAGAACGTGGCTTGGAACAATGGTAAAAGCAGTAGCTGCAGCGGTGGTTCCTACAAACTCTCTACGGGTGATTTTTTTGGATGCTTTCATAGTTGGTGAGTTTAGTTGATATGCATAAAGGTAAGCGCTTAAATTAAATGCAGAACAAATAACAAATAAATGCAACAGATTGCAAAGCAAACTTTCGCTACATGATGAAAAAATCTTATATTGCTCGTCAAACTATTTCTGTATAATCACATTTATTAACTAAAACCTTTTATTATGAGGAGAAAATTACTACTACTGCTTATGATGGTTTCCTTCGGGGCTCTTTATGCCCAGACTGATACCATCAGGTCTCTGGTTATTTCGGAAGTCCGATATGACCGTGCAGACATGGCTTATGTTGAATTTACCAATATGGGTGATGCTGCCATCAACCTGGGCGAGTTTGAGTTTCTGACCCACAGCCCTTACACAACTTTCCCGGATGGAGCCTTCTGGCCCACCGAGCCACACAGGATGGACGGAAGATGGCTCATGCTGCCCGATGGGACCCTCGAGCCCGGAGAATCTTATGTTATCGCTGCCTTTCATGACTGGGTTGAGGAGCAATACGCTATGGATGTTGCCGAGTGGGGCTATTCAGAAGATTATGGCACTCATACGACTAAACCGAACATTAAACCTGTCACCGATCTTCAGTGGCATCGTACGGAGTCACCCAACAATGATCCCACCGACAGTATCTCGGTGTACAATGCGCTGATGGATACATGGGGCGGGGGAAGAGACGTTTATTACCTGAGACATCATCCCCCGGGAGCTGACTCCTGTGTGGTTGACCAGGTGGGTGGCGTCTTCACCGACGCAGACGGATCTAATCCCAATAACGGTTATCACGATGTGGCTGGTTTTTCACAGGCTACAGGATATGCCGTACTGGTACGTCGTTTTGATGTAAAACAGGGAAACCTCACTTTTGTCAGGGGTAACGACCTCTCCGAATCAGAGTGGATTCCCATTCCTTTCCTGAGGGAGAGCAATGATACCTATGAAACATGGAGGGATGTTTTCTGGACCGTGGGCAGCCATGGAAATACCAACCTGGATGAGGCCACGCTGACATCATCTTCAGTTGATATCGACTGGGCAAACCACATTCTTACAGTTCCCTTTGGAGTTCGCAATGATGACTCCCTTATTTATGCCTTTGACCGTACACCCGGACTGGCATGGCACTACCATTACAATGATGGTGAGAATTCCAGCATGGACTCAGCATATGTAAGTGTACGCACCGGTGATTCAATCACCATTTATGCTGTTGGAGACGACCTGGATGTGATCAAATGGCACATCGAGGCTGCACCTCCCACTGCCGATGCCAACTGGGTAATTCCTATGCGAAGAAGGGGTGTTACTTCAGGAGAATTTGGTGAAAATGGAGAGGTCTATGAAGTAAGCCACATGATGATGGACGGTGTTCTGGATACCATCAGCGAGATTCCCTTTGGAATCAGGGTCGATTCACTTTACAAGTATCTTGAGAAGCCTGAACTGGCCAACTGGGAAATTGTATGGGTGGACGGTAACGTGCGTCCCGACCTGATGAATGGTGACATGCTCAAGATAACCGCCGAAGACGGCTCTGTAAAAGATTACTATCTCAAATTGCAGAACTACCGCAAGGCAAAGAATGCCTATCTATCTTCCATCACCTGGCCCGATATTCCCGAAGATTATAAGGGCATATTTGGATGGGTTGGAGACACCATTCCCGAGTTTGGAAGATCCAAAACTGAATATAAGGTAACTGTACCCTGGGATGTGGACGGAATTCCTGCTCTTGTTGCAAAGAATGAGGATGACAATGCATCTCACATGGTTGACAGGGCTACAACCCTGGCAGGTAGTGTGGCTGACCGTACGGTATCCATTACCGCCACAGCAGAAAATGACACCACAATCCTTGTTTACAATATCATTCTGGAAAAAGAGAAAAGCCTGGATGACGTTCAGCCCTGGGCTGGCGAACCCTTTATTTCTCAATTTGCCTGGAAATCGGAGTTCAGCCATACCCTGGTTGAGATTGTGAATCCTGGAACTGAGGTACTCGACCTGAGTAACTATATGTTCTTCTGCGGATATGAGAATGATCCGGCCGCTGCCATCGCAGGATGGGATGTCTGGACCGACAGGTATGTGAAGTATATCCCCGGATTTAAATGGCAGGATGAGGCTGACTGGACCGTACAGCGTCATATAGCCGTTGCCGATGTGAATATTAATCCCAATGTATATCCCGGAGATGTATTTGTTATGTCCGAGGTAAATAAGAGTGGTGACGATTGGGAAAACTATCTTTACAAGGACCAGATAGATATTGACTTCCGCAACAATCCATGGGGTGAGGAATACGGCGGTGCAACTGCTGTATACCAGTGGAAAGGGATGAACTTCTACATGTGGAGGATCGATAACGACTCCATTAAGCAGGGCTTGAAACCCGCCACCGATCCAAATGACTTCACTTTGATTGAAGTATTTGGTATGGGAGACGGATCTGACTTTGCTCCCATAGGAGTATCCAGCGGACAGGTGAGTAGCTACACCCGGAAAGCAGAGGTATATCATGCCGATGCTGAATTCCAGGGTTCTTTTGGAGCTGACGCTGACGAAAGCGAGTGGATCCTTACCGACGAGAATGTCCTTAAGACCAAAGGATATGGATGGCCAGCATGGAGAACCAATGTTCCCGAGGGAACCGGTAGCCACTTCATGAATGATGTTACCGTTTACCGGTCAACTGTTGCTTCTCTTGTTTACAAGGTAAGCCCGGGCTTCACAATGGAAGAGGAGATTCGCGGACTAGTGGATGCCACTACCGTGGAGGAACTTGCCGGAAACCTGATCCTTGCTGATACAGGGCAAAGACTTAAGGTAATTGCTCTTGCTGATGGTTCAGAACTTGATCTCGCAGCAGCAGTCCTGAACGGGGATACCCTGGTGGTAACCTCTGCCGACTCGACCAATGTAAGTAAGTACATCCTCGAGGTTACAGCAGACGGTCTCAGCGATGATGCCCGTCTTACTTCAGACACCTATACCATTGATGTTACGGGCGAAACCGGAAGCGTTAGCGGATTTGATTATGGCCTTCCCCTGAGGGATGTTGTCAATGCCATGAATGTTCCCGCCGGAGCTGAAATGACGGCTGTGGATGCAGATGATGCTTACGTACCACTGCAACGCCTGAATTTCGATACGGTATACGTGGATGTTTTGGTAAGCGATCAGATTTATTTTGATGTGGTTGCCGAAGACGGACAAACTACCATCAAATACCAACTGATGCCAACTTCTGATCCTTGGGATGCCTTTGTAACTTCCGATGTCTATTCGGTGGACCAGATGACGCTTTTGATCAGCCTGGTACCACAGGGAATCAATGTAGAAGCCTTCCTTGCCAATCTTACTCCGGCACCTGGCGCAACCTGGCAGTTGTACGACAAGCTTGGCTATGAAAGGAATGAAGGTCTGCTTTACATGGACGACAGGCTGCTTGTAAGCTCTTCGGATGGATCAAGTGTAGTTACCTATTACCTCTCCGTATTGAACGAGGTACCCAACTACCTGGCATACGTGGTATCAGAGATCTACAATGTTGATGAGGAGAATCTGAGTATCGCCAATGTACCTGGAGACCATACTGTGGCCGACTTCAAAGGAAATGTAACTCCTGCAGAAGGTGCTATTATGGAAGTTCAGAACTCAGGCGGTTCAGCCAAAGCCGATAGCGACGCAATGGCCGAAGGTGACATGTTGGTAGTAGTTGCCGGAAACGGTATCAACAAAGCTGTCTATACCGTCTCCCTTGCCACAGCTGTCAATGAGCTGGATGGTAGTGCTGTCAACATCTATCCGAATCCAAGTAAGGGAATGCTGAATATCGCAGGTGCTGAAGTTGGAAGCAGGATACGTGTTTACAATTCTGTGGGTGTAAATGTCAGAGACATCGTTGTGTACAGCGGAGTTGAAAGCATTTCACTTGAAGATCAGTCAGCTGGCATATTCCTGATCACCATCACATATAATGATGAGATCAAAGGCCAGTACAAATTGATTAAGCAGTAAGATTCAAATAGTTTTTTTCATAATAAGAGCCTGCTCGCGCAGGCTCTTATTTTTTTTATTTTTGTGCCAATGAAAAGACCAGGCGTATTCATATTACTCGCACTGCTTGCACTTATGACTTCCCTCAGTGCTCAGAATGGCGGGAAGCCAAATATTCTCTTCATTGCGGTGGATGATCTGAAGCCCCTGCTGGCTTGCTATGGGGATACACTTGCCCACACTCCCAACATAGATGCCCTGGCTGCCAAAGGGGTAACTTTTACCCGCAGCTACTGCCAGCAAGCCGTTTGCGCCCCCACAAGGGTGAGCCTGATGACCTCCCGCTACCCCGATCAGACCCGTGTATGGGATCTGCAGACCCAGATGCGCGATATGAACCCCGACATTGTAAGCCTGCCACAGTACCTCATCGCTAAGGGCTACCGCACAAGTGGAACAGGTAAGATCTTCGATTCCCGGAGCGTTGACAATAGCAGGGATGCTCCTTCCTGGTCAATCGCCTTCAGGAATGCCTGGGATCCCAAGTATTACGATGAAGTAGCCGGTAAACCTGCCATGTACTTTTACGCCAGTGAGCATGCTAAAGATACCATTGCCCTGCTTGAAGCAGAGGCAGCTGCCCTGGGGGTAGATAAGGTCACCTATGTAAAGGAACGCTACTTCCCGGCATTTGAGAATGCCCGGGTGCCCTACAATGCCTATTCGGATGGTGCTGTTGCCAATGTTGGTATTGAGCTGATGGAGGAAGCCGTAGCATCGGGGAAGCCCTTTTTCCTGGGCGTTGGTTTTAGCAGGCCCCACCTTCCTTTTAATGCCCCTACCGAGTTCTGGGACCTCTATAAGCGGGAAGATTTCTCTCTGGCCCCCTTCCGGGAGCAGGCTGCTGGCAGTCCCTCCATTGCCTATCACAATAGTGATGAATTAAGAAGCTATACCGGGATTCCCAAAGAAGGCACATTGCCGGAGGGGCTTCAACTGGAGCTGATTCACGGCTATTATGCTGCGACCAGCTATATTGACCACCTGGTGGGAATGCTCACCAAAAGACTGGATGAACTGGGGGTGACCGATAATACTATTATCGTATTATGGGGCGACCATGGCTGGCACCTGGGTGATCACTCGCTTTGGTGCAAGCACTCCAACTTCGAGGAGGCCACCCGCACACCCCTGATCATTCTCTACCCCGGTCAGCCCAACCAGGGAGCAAAATGTGCCTCCCCAGTGGAGTTTACCGACATCGCTCCCACCTTGCTCGATCTGGCCGGAGTGGAGATCCCTGCTTATTTTGAAGGGGAAAGCCTGTCAGGCTTGATAAGCGATACGCTTGCCACGGTCCGGGAAGGATCCCTGAGCCAATACCCTCGCCAGGATAAAATGGGATACTCCCTGAGGACTGAGCGCTTTCGTTATACGAGATGGACCTCCTCCAACGGGGAAGCCTATGCCACAGAGCTCTATGATTACGAGGAGGACCCCTTAGAAACCATAAACAGGGTGCACTACCCCGACCATGCAGCCCTGGTAAACAGACTCGATAGTATTGTTGTGAGCAGGATCGAAACACCTTCCACCCAGCACAAGATCAGATTCCAGGTCCGGGGTGAAAATATGAACGGGGCCTACGGTCCCCTGGAGGGAGTTACTGTAAGCATGGCGGGCGAAAGCAGGCTGACCGATCAAAGCGGGGAGCTTCTCTATACCCACCACGAAGGCGAAACAAGTTACGCCATGGAGCTTCCGGGATACAAATCCCTTACTGCCAGCCTGAACATCAGCCAGGACACTACACTTAGTCTTGACATGGAACTGGAGGAACCCATTTATTCCATGTCCATAGAAGTTTCCGACCTTTACTCCGGAAAAGCTCTTATCAATGCACTTATAACAGTGGATACAGAGGAAAAGAGAAGCGACAGCCAGGGGAAGGTCCTTTTCAACCCGAAGGGCGGAATGCACATCCTCACCATTCAAAAAGACCTCTACCCTGATCTACTTGATACTATTTCTATTGCCGGTGACAGCAGCCTTCATTACAGGCTTTCCGCAAGTCATGCAACCATAAAAATACGTCTGAAGGAAGGGACAACCCCGGTGAACAATGCCACTGTAAGCCTGGGCGCCGATGAGCTCATATCCAATAGCCTGGGAATATCTATGTTTGAAAAGCTCCCCACGGGAGAAAACTATGACTACCAGGTAGTAAAAACCGGGTACCATGAAACAAGAGGTTCAGTCCTCCTGCTTGCAGATACGACTATTGACCTGCAGCTTGATCGGATCACCGGCATTCCCGGGGAGAGCAGGGATCTTTCTGCCAGGGTATGGCCCAACCCCGCAGGAGATAAACTATTCTTCAGAACAAGCGGGAAAGAACCCATAAAGAAAATAGAGCTCATTGACGCCCTGGGTAGGATTGTAATAAGGCTCGAACCTGTGCAGGCATATGAAGAACTGGATATAGCATGTCTATCCCCGGGCGCCTACCTTTTTAGATGGGAAACCCTGAGCGGGACCCGGCAAAAAAAAATATTAAAAAAATAAAGAATGAATTTTTTGCGCCCCTCAACCCTCCTGCTATTTCTATGCTTATGCCTTGAAGCTAGTACTCAGACGTTTAATATTGATGAGGAATTGGTTGATCCAGATGCTGACTCCACGACGGTGGCTCTTTATGAGATGCTGAAACTGCAATTCGGACACCGGATGATCTCGGGCCAGACCGACAACTACTTCACGCAACTGGAAGATATTGCCGGCAAGACCCCTCTTCTGAGGGTGGGCGATTTCTCCTCCTACACCGAAGGTTACCCCTACCTGTGGAACGGTGGAGCTCATACCATCGGGAAAGATCCTGACGGGTCCACGGAAAAACTCATCGATTGGTATGAGCAGTCGGAAGGAAAGGCATTGATATCCTTCCAGTGGCACTGGCATTCTCCAAGCGGGGGGGAAGCGGGACAGAACAATTTCTATACCGAGAACACCACCTTCGATATCAGGCAGGCAGTAATACCCGGAACAGATGAATACAACGACATCATCAGGGACATAGATGACATCTCCGCTGAACTGGCAAAATTCCAGGAAGCAGGAGTTCCTGTTCTGTGGAGACCACTGCATGAAGCAGGAGGAGGCTGGTTCTGGTGGGGAGCAAAAGGGCCGGATCCCTGCCTGGCGCTGTACAACATCATGTTCGACCGCATGGTAAATTACCATGGATTACATAAGCTGATCTGGGTCTGGTCCACTCCCGAGGAGACCTGGTATCCAGGGAACGATAAGGTGGACATTATCGGGCACGATTCCTACCCGGGCTACTTTAACTACGGGAATCAGAAATATGCCTTCGATCAGCTCCAGGATCTTACGGGCGGTGAGAAGCTGATTGCCATGACCGAAAACGGGCCCATTCCTGATATTGATGACTGCCTTGACCAGGGAGCTCCCTGGCTCTATTTCATGTCCTGGGCCGACCTGGTGGCATCTCAGAACAGTGAGGGTCACATCACGGAAGTATACAGGCATACGGATGTGCTTAGCATGGATTCGGATAACTATCGGACCGGAAGTGAATGGCGAAGCAGCCTCTACCCCGAAGACTGGAAACCCGGATATAAGGATGCCAGTGGAAATTTCCTTCACGATTTCTCTCATGCCGGTTACCATGGCGGAGGACTTCCTATTCCAATAATTACTGAAAATATTGTCGAAGTGACCCTTCCGCCCTATTCGGCTGATAATACAGGGGCAAGTGATGTAACATCCATCCTGCAACGGGCTCTGAACGATGTGGGAGCCTCCGGAGGAGGCGTAGTGTACCTTCCAGCCGGGACCTATCGGATTGCCCCTGCATCGGGCGAAACCAAAGCTCTGGAAATCTCTTACAGCAATACCATTCTTCGCGGAGCAGGGGCCGATTCTACCTTCCTCTTCAACGACCAGGAGTACATGAGGCAGAAAAGTATTATTTATGTGGCTCCCCAGTGGGCAAGCTGGTTCTCCTCGGGCGGACAATCCACGAATATTCGCTATAATCTCATGGAAGCCACAAAGGTGATACCGGTAGAATCGGTCAGCGGATACCAGGCAGGTGATGAAGTGGTGGTACTCAATACAGCCACCGAAGCCTTCATTGCAGAACATGGCATGACGGGTATGTGGACCACAAATGCCATGAAAGGAGTCGCCCACAAAAGACGCATCGACTCAGTAGATACAGACAGGTCCCTGCTGATTCTGGATGCACCCACACGCTATCCACTGAAAACAAGAGACCTTGCCCGTGTTCATTTAGCAAAACCCCACCTGCAGGAATGCGGCATTGAAGACCTTTCCATCGGCATGCGTGAAAATTCAAAAACGGGTTGGGGCGACAATGATTACAGCGTTCCCGGGACCGGAGCCTATGAAACTCATTTTGCCCAGGTGCTCAAGTTTGAATATACTGAGAACTCATGGGTAAGGGGTGTGCATACCTACAAACCCGATGTCAATGTATTGGATGTGCACCTGCTTTCCAACTGCCTTCTTTTGAATATGTGTCGACACATTAGCGTGGATTCATGTGATTTTCAAAAACCCCAGTACGAAGGAGGTGGCGGAAACGGTTATATGTACACCCTGCATGCCAACGACTGCCTGATCCAGAACAGCAGGGCCAACCACAGCAGGCACAATTACGATTTCAAATACCCCTACAGCAACGGGAACGTGATTCTTAATTGCAGGGCAGAGAATTCTCGGTATTCAAGTGATTTCCACATGTATCTCAGCATGTCGAACCTCTTCGATCACACCACCCTGAATGGCGATTGGCTGGAGTCGGTATTCCGGCCCTACGGGGATCCCATCCATGGCCATTCTTCCAGCCAGTCGGTGTTTTACAATTCGGTAGGTGAAAATTATCACCCTTCCCGATCCTACATTGTGGAGTCGAGGCAATACCAAAGGGGCTATATCATCGGAACATCGGGTGAAGCCTACCAGGTGAAAACCGATCCGCTCTCAGGCACCCAGGGAGGCTACTACTATGATTCTTCACCCCGCGATTTTGTGGAGGGAGTCGGACTGGGAACAGACCTGAGGCCCGTATCCCTCTACCTGGATATGCTTGATAAGCGACTTAGAGACAGCACCATACTCCATACCTACGATGTGAGTATACTCGTCTCAGACCAGCTTAGCGGTGATCCTGTACCTGGTGCGGAAGTAACTATCTATGGCGAAAGCGGCCTGACTGATGCCTCAGGCATGGTAACATTCAGGGCTGTTCCTGAATCATTTTTCATGGAGGCAAGCCACATAAAGTATAAGCCCTTGCCGCTCCGTCAGCTACTTATTTACAGCGACACCACCCTCCAAGTGAAAATGGAGGAAAACACCTTTGAGCTCAGCATCGAGGTACTGGATGAAGGTACAATGGCCCCGCTTCGTGGTGTAAATATCACTGTGAACGATGCTGTGGAAGTAAGCGACGGCGAAGGAATGGCAACATTCACAAGCTACTTCGGACCTGCCACTTACAGTTTAGAAAAAAGCTCCTATAAAACTATTTCGGGCATCATGGAGATCACAAAGGATACACTCGCCCGTTTCCTTCTTGAAAGAAGTCATGCCGATGTGAAATTCCGACTCAGGGAGGGCAGTACCCCGGTAAACAAGGTATGGGTAAAAGTTGAAGAGGATTCCCTTATCAGCGATGCACTTGGACTGGCAAAGTTTCTCCAGCTTCCCATTCAGGAGGAGTACAGCTATTCCACTTACAGGGAAGGCTACCATAACCATTTGGGAGAGTTCTTCCTGACAGCCGATACAAGCATCGAACTAGCCATGGAAAAGCTGGCCTCTGCCATCGAAATAAAAGGCCGGGAAGGAAGTATCAGGATATGGCCCAATCCCACAAGCGGCTCTTTGCAACTTGAATTAGCCGATGAGCAGTCCACCCTCCTCAGCATCCATGATGCCCATGGAAAAAAAGTAATGGAATGCATTGTATCCGGGCCTCTTCATCGCATCGATCTTGGACATCTGCCACCGGGTCTCTACTCGATATCTGTACAGGGAGCCCCTGGCAGCCTGATTCTTAAGCTTTAAGAACCATTACCACGATCCCTCAGGACCAATTACAATCCTCTCACTGAAGCTAGTGCTGGCGGTTCTGGCCTTCAGTATATAGATCCCCGGGACAAGGCCTGAAGGAAGTTCAATGGTATAAGCATTTGATACAATCCTCTGTTGAAGTATACTCCTGCCACTGAGATCCATAAGTTCAACTTCAGCAATCGTCTCCTCCCCGCTTTCGATGAAGATTCTGTCATAGGCAGGATTTGGATAAACTTTGATAACTTTTCCACGGGCTCCAGAAGGATTCACTCCGGTCGGCGTTTTCTCCATTTGCAGCACAATGGTGTTGTCTGCTGTGAGCTCCACCGATCCCTCAATTGTTTCGTAATCTTCCCTCTGGATCACATAATCCAGTGAGATAGCCACCGGCATAGATGGGAAAACAGCCTGACCCAGCTGATTGGAGACCAGAGTCTCTCCATTGAGCACCACTGAGGCCTTATTAATTGGTTGCTCACCATATCTTAGCCTGAACTTTACCCCGGCATGTGAACGATGCATTTGTAGCTTAAGAAGGGTATCAGATGCAATCTCTACAAGGCTTAGCTCAGACTGGTAATTAAAGTAATCCAGGCCAAGGGAAGCATCTCCTGCATGAAGAGAGATACCTGCCATGCCATCTGAGCCTGTTCCGACTTCCTGGTCTCCGCTTGAGACTGTCACCCCGGGAAGTGCCTCCCCGGTTTCCATATCTGTGACCAGAAGCCCAATTTCATAGTTGATCGAGTCCAGCGACAGGGTGAAAAGTGTATCCGAATAAACTGTAAGGGCCATATCAATGACCGGTTCAAGATGTTCTTTCTCAATACCCACCAGGTATTCACCGGGCTGCGCCAGGAAGCTGGCTCTTCCATCTGCATCCGTAAGTCCCTCCTCACCATTAAACCATATCCTGCAACCCTCTAAGGAAGAGTCCTCAGAAGAGCTCCTGGTATAAAAGGTAATTTTTAAGGGATCTCCGGGCAGCTTGTTAGAAACTCTTTCATCCTGGAAGGGATTGAGTAATTCATCCTCCATGGAAAGAATCCCGTTCCCGCTGTATGAAATAATTAAGGTATCGCTGTTTTCTAAGTCCTGACCAAGCTTAAGATTCAACTGATACAGGGCCAC
>JAOZLK010000536.1 GCA_029934875.1 Bacteroidales bacterium
CTCCCGACAATGAGCTAATTCTTTTTATCCTTTCCTCACCTGTATGCGGAGTGATCAGCAGGACATTATGAACCCCGTACTCAAGGAATTTTTCTCTGTAAGCAACTTCATATTCATCGGGGGGTAGATCTGGTATGATAAGCCCATCGATCCCCACCTTGCTGCATCGTTCCAGAAACCCCTCCATCCCAAACTGCAAAACAGGATTCAGGTAGCCCATTAAAAGGAGGGGTATCTGCACCCTTTGCCTGATAGATTCCAGCTGAGAGAAAAGCTTCTCCAGGCTCATCCCGTTAGAGAGAGCCACCTGGCTGCTCCCCTGAATTACGGGTCCATCGGCCAATGGGTCTGAAAAAGGTATTCCAATCTCTACCATATCAGCACCTCCCTGATCCAGAGCTTCCAGAATTCCTGCCGTATCTTCCAGGGAAGGATATCCGGCGGTCATATAAATAGAGAGTACATTCTCCCCTTTTTTGCTAAAAAGCGTGTCGATTCTGTTTTTCATGACCATTCTTAAATATCCAGGTAAGCAATATAGGTTTCCATATCCTTGTCACCGCGACCCGAGAGGTTAACAACCACCACCTCATCTTTTTTAAAGGATAGCTTCTCCAGGACCGCCAGTGCATGGGCCGATTCAAGCGCCGGTATGATCCCTTCCTTTCTCGTAAGAAGGAGTGCTGCCCGCAGGGCCTCCTCATCGGTGGCAGTGAGCACCTCTGCCCTGCCCGAGCGTGCAAGCCAGGCATGCAATGGACCCACACCCGGATAATCCAGTCCGGCCGATATGGAGTAGGGCTCCTGGATCTGACCGTCGCGGTCCTGCATAAGGAGGGTTTTGCTTCCATGAATAATCCCTGGTGTTCCAAGGATCAATGTGGCTGCTGTTGAACCGCTTTCCACACCAAGTCCTGCCGCTTCGGCTGATACCAGCCTCACACTTTTATCATCCAGGTAGTGATAGTATGCTCCGGCAGCATTGCTACCTCCACCCACACAGGCAATGATATAATCGGGCGTTTCCCTTCCGGTTTTTTCTGCAAGCTGGGTCCGCATCTCCTTCGAGATCACCGACTGAAACCTGGTGACCATGTCGGGATAGGGATGGGGACCAACAACCGAACCAATAATATAATAGGTGTTCACAGGCTTATTAATCCAATCACGAATGGCTTCATTGGTAGCATCCTTCAATGTTTTATTGCCGCTGTGAACCGGAACAACTTTTGCTCCAAGCATCTTCATCTTCTTCACATTGGGCGCCTGCCTGGACACATCCAATGCTCCCATATATACTACACATTCCAATCCATAGAGCGCACAGACAGTCGCAGTTGCAACTCCATGCTGTCCGGCCCCGGTCTCGGCAATAATCCTCTTCTTTCCCAGGTGGCGGGCCATGATGATCTGGCCGATGGTATTATTGATCTTATGTGATCCCGTATGGTTAAGGTCCTCTCTCTTCAGATAAATGTTTGTCCCGTAATGTTCGGATAGACGGCTGGCAAGATATAGAGGGCTTGGTCGGCCGGCATAATCCTTCAAAAGGCTGGTGAATTCATCCCGGAAGGCCTCTGATTCAATAAGCCCCAGGTATCGCTCTTCCAACTCACGCACATTGGGGTATAACATTTCCGGTATATATGCTCCGCCAAATTGCCCGTAAAATCCTTTTTGATCCACACGATAATCCATAACTCCCTATTTTCTGATTTCCTTTATGAAAGCTTCAAGCTCACTAACATTTTTCCTTCCGGGAACTTGCTCAAAGTTGCTATTCACATCCACTCCCCTGAATTGGAGATGATCCAAAGCGAGAATGGAAGACGCATCCCCGGGCCCGATTCCTCCACTAAGCAGGAAGGGAACTGGTAGCTCATATTTTTCCAGCAGGGCCCAATCAAATTTCGCTCCGGTACCACCCTTTCCTTCACCGGCTGTATCGAATAGAAAATAGTGCACCACTCCATAGTAATCTTCCAGTCTCTCCATTGAATCAAGATGGGAGGGCCCGATGGCTTTGATCACATGGACCCCTTCATTCACCAGGGCCTTACAATATTCGGGCGTTTCAGAACCATGAAGTTGCACCACATCTACCCAGCCATTTCCAACAATATTTCTTATCGACAGGATGGGCTCGTTCACAAATACACCGACCCTGGATATGCTGTTCCCCGGAATGGAAAAAAGAGACTCATCGGGATGGTCTCCCACATACCTGGAAGATCCCCTGTAAAATATAAAACCCACGAAATCAGGTCCCAGTCCGCATACCTGTTCCAGGTTGACTGCTTCCCTCATTCCGCACACTTTAATTTTTAATATCCCACTCATTAGCTTATAATTTATCCATGAAATCGCAGCAGGCCAGTCCCGGATCGTCTTGCTTCATAAAGCGTTCGCCCATAAGGAATAATTTGTATCCGGCGGCAGACAATTTTTCAATCTCCTCCGGCTTACTAATTCCGCTTTCGGAGACCGGAGTTACTCCGTAGGGCATCTGTCCAATTAAATCCATGCTGCGCCTGGTATCCACACGGAATGTTTTCAAATCACGGTTATTGACTCCGACAAATCCAATACCAGGCACATATTTTTCCAAGTCATAAGCATCGTGTACCTCAAGTAAAACATGCATGCCCAGGGTTTTGGCTTCTTCGGCCAGATCAGCCAGCTCCTGTTTACCCAGGATGGCAGCAATGAGCAGAATCATATCTGCCCCATAGGCCCTGGCCTCATGGACCTGGTAAGGATCAATCATAAAATCCTTCCTAAGCAATGGCAGCTTCGGGCAGTTTTCCCTTACAGCCGAAAGATCCTTGAACGAACCGCCGAAAAATTTCCTGTCCGTCAATATACTCATCACAGAAACTCCTGCCGCCTGGTAGCCGGAAGCAACCACCTGTGGTTCAGCCTCCATGTTTAAAGGTCCTTTGGAGGGAGACTGGCGCTTAAATTCGGCAATAATCCCGGCTTTCCCTGATTCGGGAAGAGTGATGGGGTTGACCTGTCTCATGTAATGAGGAAAGCTTTCAAGCATGGACAGGGGGCGCTTCTGCTTTCGCTTCATCACCTCTATCCTCTTATGTTCGACAATGGCATCCAGAATGTTCATTACTTACCCTCCACCAGTTTAGTAAATGCATCCAGTGCAGCTCCCGATTCAAGTGAGAGCCTGGCCCTCTCCAGGCAGTCTTGCAATCCCTGGTTCTCATCCATGCAATATAGTGCAAAGGCCGCATTGGCGAGCACAACATCCTGCTGAGCATTTGTTCCCTCTCTTTTAAGAATCTTCAGGAAAATTCCGGCAGCTTCCTTCACGGTATTACCTCCATAAATATCCCCGGGCTCAAGGGCTTCAAGACCAAGATCCGAAGCAGCAAGTGTTCGCTGGGTATTCAGGGTCAATGCCGTGAAAGGGCCTGTCAAAGAGATCTCGTCATATCCATCGAGCGAGTGTATGATACAATACTTTTTTTCCGATTCCTGGTACAGGTAGTGATACAGGCGGGCCACATCAAGGCTGAAAACACCCACCATCTGATTCTGTGGAGAGGAAGGATTCACCATGGGCCCCAGCATATTAAAGAAAGTTTTGATCCGCAGGCTCCTGCGCACCGGAGCCACATTCTTCATGGCCGGATTAAAAAGAG
>JAOZLK010000537.1 GCA_029934875.1 Bacteroidales bacterium
CCAGAAAAGATTACAAATAGAACATGAAAGGAAATTGTCCTGACTGCTCTAGAATATATTGCAATATTTTGATATAGCTTTGGGAAGAACACCTTACAAAGTAGAGATTGGGGAAGCTGGTCTAAAAGCTGAGATTTAAAGAGGGGAAGGGCTTTTGCTTTTCCGGATGGTTGAAGGATACACTCTTTTTGTGTTGTGCAGCAACGGGAAAAGGATATTTTCTATATACTTAACTAGTAACAGAGGAAGCTATCTAAACTTCCTCTGCCACACTGGTTATTAATTTTAGAATTATTGTTCTGCTTACTGGTCCTATTTCCCATAACCCATTAAATGGCTTGGAAATTCAGGTGAATATGCATTTTTTAAGGCGATGATCCGGTCGCAGTCTTCCCTGGCTCCCAGTACATCTCCCAGTTCGGCTTTGCAGACACTTCTTGCCACCAGGACACTTTCGCAGCATGGGAGAAGCCTGTAAGCTTCGTTGATGAATTTCAAAGCTCTTCTGGGATTCTTGTAGATCAGACTGTTGCCGTTGATAAGGTGCTTTTTTGCTTCCTGAACCGGATCAAAATTCGAAGGAATAAAAGCCATTGCAACTTCATATTCAGTTTTCACGGGTTCTCCCTTTAACAAGCCAGGCTGCCAGCTTCCACTGGTTTCTTTTAGTACCCGGATCATTTCTTCATCCATCTGTTTGGATACACTGTTGACTACCCTGAAATCTTCCAATTCACCTGTGGATGTAACTACAAATGCGATCACTTCGGTTCCGGGATGAAAGCAGATGGAATTTTCTCTAGGACAATTTATATGTTCACGTACATATTTATAAATAGAGGCTGATTGCTGCCCGTCGGCAGTCTGGAATTGAGGATTGGTTTGTCCGAATGTCAAGGCTGACATCATCATACTTACTAAAAAAATTGCTGTTGTTTTCATGGCGCTTGGTTTTACATGTTTTGGTTAATGTAAAGGTCCGGCGAAGCGTGTTGCACCACTAAAAGACTATGTTGTAATTGATTTAAAGAAATTTCTGACCTTTGAAATCCAATTGCAGAGCTGTAAACTATGTTGCAGCTGATGTTGTAAAATGAAAATTCTATTGACTCTTCTGAAGATATTTCTGATCACAAGAGATCATTCTCCTCCATCCATTTCCTGGTCTTTTCATGCCTTACCTGAAACCTGGCTTCCACATCATCAACGATCTCCTGAAATTCCGGCTCATCTCTTATGCCGTCGAACAATGGATCATTCTGAATTAAGGTAAGCATACCAATGCCTACCTCCCATATATTATCAGGATCCTCCTGATTGAAAAGTCTCAGGTATTCAAAAGCCCTGTCTTCTTCTCCCAGGAATGCATAGACCCCGGCAATGTTATAATAATCAAGTGCCGATGTATAGCCTGATTCAATATGCTCATTTGAAATGCTGATCATTTCATTGAAATAGAATTCCGCTTCTTCTTTTAAACCCAATTGCCAGTACACATATCCAATGCGGTGAAAATGACCATTATGGTTAACAAATCCTTTCTTACCATAATACTTTAGTGCTTCCTCAAAGTGGCCAAGATACATATGATAATAAGCAAGGCTATAAATGGCCCAAATACTGGTATCCTGTACACACTGTTTTTCTCTGTATCTGAGTGCTTCGTTAAAATCTTCCTTGTTGTAGGCCAGGGTACTCATTGCGCCGAAATATTCTATCGAGTCACCATTGAGGTCCAATAATTCCTGAGAATATGCCTGTGACTGCTCCAGAAACCCCATGTGCGCCAGGTAATTCCTAATATCTCTAATCCAAAAAGGCAGCTGTTTTCCCCGATGCAATATGGATGCCCGGTAATAATTGGCTATGGCCAGGTCAGTCTTATCCAACCCGGTGTAAGCATTTCCAAGGTTTGAATATATCTCCCAAAGGTTGGGATTGTATACCAAGGCTTCTTTCAAGGTCTCAAGTGCCAGCTCATTTTGCCCTTTCTCGACTAAGCACCAACCTTTATGACTGTATGCCTCCGCGCACTGATCATCCATAGCAATGGCTTTATCTGCAATCCTTATGGAACTATCCAGCATCTCTTCATAATCACCCTTCCAGCCGGCTAAATAATACCATTTTGTAGAGTAAATCATTGCCAGCCTTCCATAAACCGCGGCAAAGGTGGAATCATATTCCAATGCTTTGTAAAACAGATATTCTGATTCTTCCAGCGCAGCGGTGTCACCATACATCCACACATCAAAAAGCTTTTCGGTGCCACGCTGATAAAAATCATAGGCGGTTAAACTGCTTGTAGGGTCTTTTTCTATGCGCTTCTTTTCTTCAGGTGTAATTACCGCGTTGATCTCCCCAGCCACGAGCTGAGGGATCTCGCTTACCAAAGCAAATGTTTCAATAGTCTTCCTGTCAAAGGAGCGTGACCAAAGGCGTTTTCCCCTCTTAGCATCGATTAATCGAATCGATATTCTGATATTGTCCTCATCCTTGAAGCCGTTCCCGTCCAGGATATAAGAAACCTTCATTTCTTTGGCAATTATTGCCAAAGGCTTGGGATTGTTCCTGTACTGTTCAACAGATCTGCGTTCTATTACCCTCAGATCCTCAATATTGCTTAGGTTATCAATAATAGCCGCCTGTATACTGTTGATGAAATACATCTTTTCTTCATCCGGACTGTCGTTTCGGAAGGGGAGGACGGCAATGGACTTATCGAGGGGTTGATCCCCTGAACCAAAGGGTTTCAATAGGATGACCAGGATAACAGCGCTTGTAATTAGTACCCCCCCGGCAATAGCTGCAATAAGATTTTTTCGATTTCGACCGATCCGCTTATTCGAAGAATCCTTCTGAAGATCATCCGGGTCAGATCCTTCAAATCCATCACTTCTTACCTTTCCCGGTGGATATCCGTGGTGGTCGTGGAAACATTTGCTAAAGTAACTGACGCTATGAAAACCACATTCAAAGGCAACTTCAGATATTGTTGATAAAGTGCCCTGCAGAAGCTCTGTGGCTCTTTTTAAACGAACCTGGCTAATAAATTTGCTGATGGATACCCCGGCAGCCGACTTCACCTTTCGGTGCAGGTTGGAACGGCTCATGCCGATTTTACTTGCTAGCTCATTTACTCCGAACTGTTCATTTGACAGGTTGTCCTCAGTTATTTTGGAGAGCCTGTCAATAAATTCCTTATCCCTAGACAGAGTAGACAATATCGTATTGGGATTAAATTGTTAAGTTGCTTATTCTTATACTTTTGCGTCAATAAATTACGAAAGTATCAGGACATTAGCAAATACAATCCTGAAATACAAATGCAAATCAATACTCTTCTCCAATTTAGAAGGAGTAGTATTCTGGAAAAGTGTATTGCAAACTAAGCGAAGCGAATTTGCAAATACTCTTTTGAAATGAGGATTTGGAAAAGCTTTGCGGGCTGGCCATTGTCTAACTAAAGGGGAGACGGGGGCAGGCAAACCCGAAGGGTTCACGAACACAATTAAAATAGATTGTGAAGTGAGTAATTGCGCCTGAAGCGGATTTTGCATTTTTTCAGGCCCAAAATCCGCTGAACAGCAATGTAAGGATGGCCGGAGCGGCTATTTAATATAATGACTAACCGGAGCTAACCGGAGCTAA
>JAOZLK010000538.1 GCA_029934875.1 Bacteroidales bacterium
CGGAGTTTTCCATGGCCATTTTCCAGGCAACGGTGGCTTCGTTGGCATCAGCAGGACGCAGCACCATTACCGAACGGTCTCCATGATGATTTCTGAGATGTTCCATCAGCCTGATCTGAGCCTCCTGCTCCACCGGCTGGTGGGTGGGTCCGTCTTCCCCTACCCTGAATGCATCGTGGGTCCAGACATATTTTACGGGAAGTTCCATAAGAGCCGCCATGCGAACCGCCGGCTTCATGTAGTCGCTGAACACAAAGAAGGTCCCGATCACGGGAATCACTCCTCCGTGGAGGGCCATCCCATTGGCAATGGAAGCCATGGTCAGTTCGGCCACGCCAGCCTGCAGGAAGGACCCGCTGAAATCACCCCGCTTAAAGGCTGTTGTCTTATTCAGGTAGCTATCGGTCTTATCGCTGTTGGATAAGTCGGCCGATGCAACAATCAGGTTTTCCACCTTGCCTACCATGGCAGCAAGAACAGCTCCTGCTGCTCCACGTGTGGCTGCACCGGCTTTTTGCTCAATGGCAGCAAAATCGATCTCGGGCAGTTTGCCTTCAATAAAGTTATGATATTTGACTGCCAGTTCGGGATTGGCCTTTTCCCAAACTGCCTGTGCAGCTTTTTTCTTCGCAGCAGCACTGCGCTTGCGATCCAGTATCTTTTTCCAGGTCTCTTCAACTTCAGGGAAGATAGCAAAGGGATTTTCCGGGTCGCCTCCCAGGTTGGCAATGGATTTTTCAAAAGAGGCTCCTGCTCCCGACAATGGCATGCCATGCATGGAGGTCTTTCCTTCGAAATTCTTTCCCTGCTCATCAAGGGCTCCCTTACCCATGATGGTTTTCCCGATAATAATCGTGGGACGCTCCTGCTCCTTATCGGCCGATTGAAGGGCGTCAAAAATCTCGGAGGCATCGTTACCGTCAATGGTAATAACATTCCAGTTCCATGACTTATATTTCATGGCAGTATCTTCAGCTGACACGGCATCGGTCCGTGTGGAGAGCTGGATATCATTGGAGTCGTAAAACATGACCAGCTGACTCAGCCCCAGGTAGCCTGCAACCCGGCCTGCTCCCTGTGAGATCTCTTCCTGCACTCCTCCATCGGAGATAAAGGTATAGGTTTTGTGTGCCATCCATTCACCAAATCGGGCGACCAGGAAACGCTCGGTTATAGCAGCTCCAACGGCCATGGTATGGCCCTGTCCGAGCGGACCGGAGGTGTTCTCCACGCCCCTGCTGTGATCGGCCTCGGGGTGACCGGGAGTGGGACTGCCCCACTGGCGGAACTGACTCACCTCGTCCAGACTATAATTTCCCGTAAGGGTGAGGATTCCATAAAGCATGGGTGACATGTGGCCCGGATCCAGGAAAAACCTGTCACGGTTGGCCCAGCTTAGGTCGTCGGGATCGAAGTTCAGGAACTCTGAATAGAGCATTTCTACGAAGTCGGCTCCGCCCATTGCACCACCCGGGTGACCTGATTTTGCCTTTTCGACCATGGCTGCTGCCAGGATACGAATATTGTCTGATGCTTTGATGTGAATTTTATTATCCATTTTTGAAAGCTTAGGGTTTTAAATCTAAAATTTTTAGAGCTGCAAAAATACCAATTTCAAGCGGGGTGAGCAAATTTAATTATGGGGTGTAGGATGGATTGTTTACTTTTGTAACTCTAAAAATAAGAAAGCGAATTATGGCATTAAAATGCGGGATCGTCGGGGTGGCAAATGTGGGTAAATCCACCCTTTTTAATTGCATGTCAAATACCAAGGTGGAAACCTCCAGTTTTGCATTTACAAGCAACAAATCGAATGTGGGGGTGGTTAATGTTCCCGACCCCCGGCTCTATAAGCTGGTGGATTTCCAGCCCACTGAAAAGGTGATCCCGGCAACAGTTGAAATCGTGGATATCCCGGGACTGACAAAGGGAGCCAGCCAGGGTGAAGGTGTTGGAAACAAATTCCTTTCGGATATAAGGAACACTGATGCTTTGATCCAGGTTTTGCGCTGCTTTGATGACGAACAGCTTCCTCATATAGACGGTTCTGTAGATCCGGTCCGGGACATAGAAACACTCAACCTGGAGCTGCAGGTGAAGGACCTGGAGGCGGTGGAAAAGAAGATGGAACGACTGGCAAAGCTTGTCAAGACCGGGGATAAGGATGCCCGCAGGGGAATCGAAGTCATGGAACTCTACAAGGCCCATTTCGAAGATTTCCAGAATGCACGTACCCTGGAAATAGCTGATGCCGATCTAAAACATACCGAAGACCTGTTCCTGCTTACCCAAAAGCCGGTCATGTACGTCTGCAATGTGGAGGATGAGGCAGCACTTACAGGCAACGCCTATGTGGAACGGGTGAAGGAATACCTGTCTGAAGATGATTCGGATATATTAGTACTGGCAGCAAAAATGGAGTCGGAGATTGCCGAACTGGAAGAGGAGGAGGACCGGAAGGACTTCCTTGATGATGCCGGATTGGAAGAGCCGGGTGTGAGCAAACTGGTTCGATCGGCTTACTCCATACTAAACCTGCTTTCCTTCTTCACGGTTGGCCCCAAGGAGATCAGGGCATGGACCATACACAAGGGTGCCCTCGCCCCTGAAGCAGCCGGGGCCATTCACAGCGACCTGCAAAGGGGCTTCATCAGGGCTGAGGTTATGAAATATGAAGACTTTATCACCCTGGGCTCGGAACAGGCCTGCAAGGATAAGGGGAAACTCTCGGTGGAAGGAAAAAACTACGAAGTGGGGGACGCCGACATCCTTCACATTCGCTTCAACGTATAGCTATGCAGCAGAGGATCCGCATCCTGGTTCTTCTCACCTTCCTGGTTTCATCGCTCCACGGCCAGTGGCGAGCGCAGCAACTCGATGATGGGGACATGGCTGCCGACCTGGCCGAAGCACTCACTTTTACAAAATACCCTACCTACCCCCAGTACCTGGAGATGCTGCAGCTATTCGCACGGGATTACCCGGATATTTGCCGCGTCGATACCTTTGGAACAAGCAGCCAGGGGCGTCTTTTACTGGCGGTGAAAATAAGCAACAATGTACAGAAGGATGAAGCAGAAGCGTCCTTTTTCTATACCAGCAGCATGCATGGCGACGAGCTGGTGGCTTATCCCATGATGCTCAGGCTGATCAACTACCTCCTTGCCGGCTATGGAAACGATGCGGAGGTAGGCAGGCTGGTGGACGGGCTGGCCATCTGGATCAACCCGCTGGCCAATCCGGACGGAACCTATTATCCCAACGATGATTTTTCCGTGGTTTATTCGCAGCGGGAAACCGCCGATGGCACCGATATGAACCGGGAATTTCCAGATCCTGCTGCAGGTGAAGCGGTGAATGATACTGCGGGAAGGGCAAAGGAGACCAAAGCGATGATGGCCTTTCTGCAGGAACACAGCTTCAACATGTCGGCCAATATTCACAGTGGGGCCGAGGTGGTGAACTATCCCTGGGACCATAGCTATGCCCTGCATGCCGATAATGATTGGTTCTACTTTGTATCGCGTGAATATGCAGATGAAGCCAGGGCAGTGGATCCCGACTATATGGCCCTCTTTGATGACGGAATCACCAATGGAGCCCAGTGGTACAGGATCAATGGCGGGCGACAGGATTATGTCAC
>JAOZLK010000539.1:0-1376 GCA_029934875.1 Bacteroidales bacterium
ACCCAGCTTCCATCATCCTGAACTTCAGAATAAAATACATCAAAGCCACCAATGGAATTGTGACCCTGGGAACTGAAATAGATCCTTTTGCCATCGGGACTGATCACCGGTGTCTCTTCGTTGAGTTCGGTGTTAATGTTTTCGCCCAGGTTCACAGGCTCACCCCAGCTTTCGTCGTCCTGAAGATCGCTTCTGAAGATGTCCATCCCACCCATGGAAGCATTCCTGTTACTGGTAAAGTAGATGGAGTTATTGTCGGGACTGAAGGTGGCATGTGATTCATAGTACCTCGAGTTGATGGGTTTGCCCAGGGATAGAGCCGGGTTCCAGCGATCGTTTTCATAGACCGACATGTAGATATTACTTGTGAATTCGTCGGAAACTGCAAATAGCATTTCCTTTCCATCCGATGAAAGCCCCACCACATCCATGTTGCCTTCTGAAACAACGGACACATTGACACCCAGAGGTTTTGACCAGACATCACCCTCCTTGACAGCCACGTAGATGCCCCTGTAAAAGGGATTCTGTCCCATGTAAGCCATGGTCTTCAGGTCGTGTGAGATCACCCTGTTGTAGGTTTTTTGGTGGGTATAGTTAATCTGCCCCAGGGTTCCCACAGACACCTCCACGGGATTGTTAATGGCCACTACTGCATTTGCACACGAGGTGATCTGCTGGTCAGCATAGGCGCCTTCGATGTTACCCTTGGTACCCACGTATTCTTCAAACAGCCTGTACTGTTCGCAGGCTTTTTCAAACTCCATGTTAATCCGGTATGCATTCCCCAGTAAGAGGTGTGCATCGATTGGGGCAGTAGTCTCCTTAAGCGTTCCCTCTTTGTACTTTTCTGATACTGAGCCCACGGCTTTCTCCAGGTAGGGAATGGATTCAGCCTTCCGACCCGGAATGTAAAGAAGACACATGCCAACGCGGAAGTTGATATTCGCATTATCCTGGTAGTCGCTGTTGTAAACTTTAGTGAAGGTGTAAAGGGCCTCTTCGTACTCCTCTGCGGCGATAAAGAACTCGCCATCGGCAAAGTCCTGTTTGGCATCCTGACCAGCGACTATCGTGCTAAACAGGATCACGGACAGTATCAGGAAGGATCTTCTCATTTCAGGATGGATTAATGTGTTTATTACAAATTTAAAAATTTAATTGACAGTGTCACATATTTGCCAGGATGCACAGAAACAGGAATCTTTTCATAAAACACTCAGTTTCGCTAAAATTAACGAATTCTGCTCTTATATTTTCCTGAAGTTCCGGGTGATTATTAACAGATCGTTAAACACCCGGTAATCTTTGGCATACACCACGTTAATCTCTTTGATTCGTTCGGGTGACAGTGTGTTTTCTGACTGGTAGCTGGC
>JAOZLK010000539.1:1386-2100 GCA_029934875.1 Bacteroidales bacterium
AAGGCCGGTCATATCGATTCCCTCCTGATGAAGGTAGCCCACCCAGGTTCTCAGACCTGCCAGCACTGTGAAAAGTCTGATGAGGCTATGGAACTTTCCCTTAGTAAAAAGGATCCAGAATGGGAATGTGGCCAGCAATAAAAGGGAGATGATCACGTCAAAGAGCCTTTTGTTTCGACGGTTGGACTCCTTCCCAATGGAGTTAAAATGTATGGTGTAGAGGTCTCCCGCCGTATTAATGGAATTGGATCCGATGATGGAAAGACTTTCAGGCGGGGCAATTTTAAAGTCGGTGGAGGTTCCAATGAGCCTGGTCATAATTCCAATAATGACCTGGGAAGAAAGGTCTTTGGCGCAAAAAACTATCTCATCCACCTTGTGTATGGAGGTGATCTCATCGATCTGGTCGATGTTCCCCAGGGTTCCCGGCTCGGGTTCAAGTGATGAAGGGGATACATAGCCGATGATATGAGGTTTGGCCTGTGTATCCTGCAGCAGGTCGCCGACCCTTTTGAGCTCTTCACCCTTTCCCACAATTACCATGCTCTTCTGTTTGTTCAGGTCAATTTCATAGTCTTTGACACCCAATAGGTTCAGTGCAATACGCAGTCCCATGGTACTGATGATGGCCCAGGCAGATCCCATGAAAATCAGTGCCCGCGAAAACCTCCAGTCCAGGGGAAGCAGTCCGTATATTACAAGAATTACCAGGGT
>JAOZLK010000539.1:2110-3641 GCA_029934875.1 Bacteroidales bacterium
CACCAGGGTACCGGCCAGGTGACCCCGTAGAAAAGAGAGGGGTTTTACAGGTTTGTCATAACCACCGGAATAATAAAGGGCGATCAGCCAGATCAGGATGTAGGCCGGAACCAGTGCCTGCAAGAAGAGGGGAGGGTAGTATCCCGGCATGTTGAACCTGACCTGTTCCCAGAAGGGCAGGGCAACAAGGTAACCCAGGAAGATCAATAAGGCATCCAGCAGGGGCCTGTAAGTCTTCTTGATAAACCTTCGTCCCACCGAAAGAGCCGCCCTGAAATAGATAGCCAGGTTGATCAGGATGCGGAAAGTACGCGCCTTCCGGGCGGTGAAGTGCTTTCCTGCAAAAATGATCATGGCCTGGTAAAACATCTTCACATAGTTGAGGCTCCCTTTTTTCGTGCTCTCCCCCTTATAGTGAATGATGGTGGTTCCGGGATGGTAATAGTTATGGTAGCCGGCCTGGGTAATCCGGTAGGAAAGATCAATATCCTCTCCGTACATAAAGAAGGTCTCGTCGAGCAGCCCAGTCTTATCCAGGGCTTCCTTTCTCAGGAACATAAAGGCTCCGGCCAGTACATCAATCTTATGTGTCTCCTCTTTATCAAGGTATCCCAGATGATACTTCCCGAATCGTTTGGAGGTGGGGAAGAGGGAAGCCAGTCCAAACATCTTATAGAAAGACACCATGGGGGTGGGTAAGGAGCGCTTGGATTCGGGAAGGAAGACTCCCTTGCCATCGATCATTTTTACACCCAGCGCCCCGGCATCGGGGTGCTCGTCCATAAAGGAAATGCATTCACGGAAGGTGTTTTCTTCCACCACGGTATCAGGGTTGAGCAGCAGGATATACCTGCCTTTGGATTCTTTTATTGCCTGGTTGTTGGCCCTGCTGAATCCCACATTTTCCCGGTTAGCGATAAGCCTGACCCAGGGAAACTTGCTCCTGATTTCATCCACTGATCCATCCACCGAGTTATTGTCCACCACAAAGACTTCCGCCTGGATTTGCTCGGAGGCCTTTTTTACGGAATGCAGGCACTGCTCCAGGAAGTGTTTTACGTTGTAGTTGACGATGATGATGGACAGGTCCATAAGACAGTACTTAGTACTCAGTTCTTAGTGCTCAGGGTTTAGTTCTCAGTAAAAGTATCGATTTCTATCTGGTTTCGGGTGAGGTCGGTCATGTCTTCACGTTTGCGAATCAGGTAATCCTTTCCCTCGTGGATCAGGACCTCGGCGGGCCTGAACCTGGAGTTGTAGTTGGAGGACATGGCATAGCAATAGGCCCCTGCATTTTTAAAGAGCAGGTAATCACCCTCTGCAGCCTCTGTCATCTTCCTGTTCCATCCGAAGGTATCGGTCTCACATATATAACCAACTACCGTGTAGATCCTGGTCTTCCCGGTGGGCTTGCTAATGTTGACAATTTCATGGTAGGCTTCGTAAAACATGGGCCTGATAAAGTGGTTGAGGCCTGTATCCAGTCCTGCAAAGACGGTGGCGGTGGTCTGTTTGATCACATTGACCCGGG
>JAOZLK010000540.1 GCA_029934875.1 Bacteroidales bacterium
TAAATAAAAGTCTGGCTTTCATCATAAGTGGCTTTTTATTTTGTTTTAACTCTACTTTGCAGGTGTTAGCCTAATAAAGCGAAATCCACTTCCATCAAAATCAAGGTTCAGGTATATTTTACCATTCTCAGTCTTGATTTGCTCTCCTGAGCGAAGCTGTTTCATCTCACTCATGTGTTGATACTTGTGAAGATTGTTCTGCGCTATCTCACCGGCAGCCTTACTGTTTTCCTTTCCGTATCGCTGTACCAGAGAACGTTGAACCTTAAGGTCGGATTCTAATGGCTCAATACCTGTGGCTTCTATATCTTTATAGATCTCATGAATGTAGATCCCGTTCTTCTTATCTAAAAGCTGTTCATCCACAGACCATAAAGCTGCTTTTGCAAATTGTTCTCCCACGATTGTAAGCTCAATGCTGTTTTCTGTCTCCTGGTCTTTATCATCATGATGAGAATATGCCAGCACATATAAACTCCCATCTTTCCAGGCTGCAAGGGATCCAAATTTTATCTCCTTCTCCCCATCTTTGAGCACCTTTACTCTTTGACCTCCCTCTATGATTGTTAAACAATCTATCACCTTTGTCCAGGGATGCCACAAATCCACAGCTTTTTGATTCAAAGGAGGAATTATTCCGGCTTGCTGACCCCAGTTAAAAACCCGGCGAACATTATACGCGTAACTTACCTCAACCGTATGTGCATATAAGCCGACGAAAAATTCCGTATATCTAACAGCGTCTCCTCTGCTCAAAGCCTCCATCAACTCGCCATACTCATGGATTTCGTAGTCCACATCCCTCAATGAAGGATATTTAGCCAATTCAGCTCTAACCTTCTTCATATTAGCCTCAAATTCAAAAGGTTTTGGCGACCATGCATAAACAGACTGAGAGAGAAACTTAATCCGAGTGCCTCTATTGCCGGTATAATAATTTTCACCATCGGCACAGTGCTCAAAAAGATCAAAACCCCAACGTCCTCCTTTCTCTCCCTCCTGCGTACCATTCCACATCAGAATATTACCCGGGCCAATCAGCGGTTCCTTTATTATACTTTCAACAGCAGCTACCGTATAATCATAATGCTTGAAATATTCTTCTTTGGTACCAGCCCAATGCTTAGGAAACAGATCGGGCTCAGTTCCAACACGAAAGCGCCAGCGACTAACCTGGTCCATGCCAAAATCATCCACCAAAGCCTGTATGAAGAGCTGAATGTATTTGAACCAAATATCATAATCTTCCGGAGGACTGCAATTACCATAGGTATACATTGTGTCATTGCTCATTTTGGTAGGCACATTGTCAAGCACTATCATCGGTGTGAAGCCCACCGATAACTGAGCCTTAATAATACCGATATAAGGTTCGAAGTCACAAATGGGCTCCCCCATGTTGTCAATTCCTTTAAACCACTCACATTCACCATTGTGTTTCCCTCCCAGGGAGCGTACATTATTGATGTATTTTATATGTTTTGAAGTATTCTTCATTTTTGTTGAATAGCCTTCGACGCTCCAATTTTCAGGCCTGGGATGAGGTCTTGTATCCCATAGATTGTAAACTTCTCCTAGCACCTGGTCTGCATCTATGGTTATGATGTGCTGTTCTTTTATTGTATCAACAAGCTCCTGTGCGTCTGACACGCTTGAGAAACAGAGTAGAAAAATCGGCAATAATTGTAATCGTTTCATATCTCCTTTTGTTGGTGGTTAAAATCAGAAAGAATTGATTCTGAGCTCTATCACATTTTGACCTGGTTTCAACCTGATGGATCCAAATGCAAGATTTATATCTTCCCCGTTAAGTGTGACCACTTCCTGTGGTGAAAAGTCCTTCCTGAATTCACCTGCCATATTCGCAGGAAGATGAATGATGTACCTTGATAAACGTGCTCCTGCCTTTTTAAATTCGGCTCTGATCTTTCCCTTGATGGTGGGGACCTCAATGATACTGTGATCAAGTTTCCCCATCTGGGGCTGTATGGAGACCAGGCCAAAACCAGGCGTCAGGGCTTGAATACCCCACAATCCGCGTGCTACAGCATTCGCAGGTACAGCCCCCCAGGCATGATTCCAGTCCTGATTGGGCTTATATTTCAAATCCCATGCTTCCATGGAGATTGTAGATCCGGCTTTGATCATATTGTACCAGCTTCTGTCGTGTGTGGCGGTCATCAACTCAAGGGCATAGTCTGCCTCACCAGCCTTGTATAAGGCTTCCATAAGGTACTGTGCCCCGTACACACTGCAGGCCATACCCCTGGTTTTAATATATGCTGCTACGCTTTCTTCGTATCCTTCCGGGACAATATCAAAGGCCAGGGGCAACATGTTCGCATGAAGGGATCCATGTTTGGTACCCTGACCATCCACGTAATAGCCCAACTCCTTATTAAACAGCTGCATATTAACAGCATTTTTCACCTTTTCAGCTTGAAATTGAAACTCCAGTGCATCCTCAGTTTTCCCCAGTAGCCTTGCAAATTCAGCCATGATGACCATGTTCCTGTAATAAAAGCTGTTTATCACTGTATTGACAGGCATAAATACAAAGTTGTCGGTTTCTCCCATCACACCGCCGAATCCGCCTTTCTGGGGCCAGTCCACAATATCTCTCAGTCGTTTCGTGGTATCGGCAAAACCAAGATCTTTCATCAGCTCACCTGTATGTCCCGGAGAACCTGTACTAATCAAACCTTCCTCATTGGCAAGGGCCATCAGAGTTTTATGCTTGAGCGGTTCATAGTAAAGTTCAATAAGTTCCCTGTTTCCTGTATACATGTAGTCCTGGTAGAACAGGAGTGCCACATGCAGCTGCCATTCGGTGGGCCAGGTGGGATATTTCATAAAATACTCGATAGTTTTCCTGGCCATGGCGTATTCATTATCCACCGAATAATGGCTCAGTTGATTCAGGTAGGCATCCGCCTCGTAGGGTATTCTTTCACGCTCACCATCTATATAATATCCGGCAAAGGTGGTGGCCTTTATGGAATACTTGCAAAAATCCCATACCTGATCAAGAATATCATTGGAACTGGAAAATGAGCTTGTTGATTCATCAAAGTAGTTGAAGTAGGCTACCTGGGAAAGATTCTCAGCTTCCAGGTTCTTAGCCCCGGCAACTTCCACGTAACGAAATGGCATCAGTACCGGAAAGGAATCGGGCAAAGCAATGGCCTTCTCGTTTGTATTGCGCTGGTCTGGAACCAGCTCGACCTGATAGCTTCGCTTTTCAGGACTTACTTCCAGTTTTACCTCCTGGTAACGGATGGTCCCACCAGGATTCCTGTCAATCCTTCCATCCTTCAATTTTTCACCCAGGCGGATGGTGAGGGTATGCTCTTTTTTTGCATGATAACTCAACTCCAGGCTTGCAAATGCGTCTTTCCCGAAATCTGCCAGATAGCTTCCACCTTTGATCTTCACAAATGTCTCAGGTACAATTCTTTCTGTTTGGAAATAATTGCCCGTGCTGATAGCCTTGGTAAATGAACCCGTTTTGAATTCCTGAATATCAGAGTATTCGGATAGGCGGTTATCCTTGTCGAATACCCGGACCCTCCAATAATAGCGGGTATTGGGCTTAAGATCTTCTCCTCCAAATTCGATAACTGACGACC
>JAOZLK010000541.1 GCA_029934875.1 Bacteroidales bacterium
ACAGTAGCTTCTGCAATGTTTGCATACTCCCGCTCCTGCATAAAGAGCGATCCACCCAGGATGGCGCAGTTTACAGCAATCAGGGGCAGGAAGATTCCCAGCGAAGTATAGAGCGTGGGAGCAAACTTCTCAATCACCATCTCCACCAGCTGCACCATGGATGCGATTACAGCGATGAACATGATGAAAGAAAGGAAGCTCAGATCCACATCGGCCAGTCCGGGACTGATCCATTGGAGGGCTCCTGCTTTCAGGACAAATTTCTCAAGGAGAAAGTTAACGGGAACGGTAAATCCAAGTACAAAGATCACAGCAATCCCCAGTCCGGTCGATGTTTTTACCGTTTTTGATACGGCAAGGTATGAACACATGCCCAGGAAATAGGCAAAGATCATGTTATCGATGAAGATGGACTTTACAAATATGTTGACCAAATTTTCCATGAATGGTTATTTTCTAATTTTCAATAGCTTCTTTAATCTTCAACAAGTTCTTTCCGGCGTGTACGCTGGATCCAGATAATCACACCCACTACCACAAGGGCCATGGGGGGCAGGATCATCATCCCGTTATTTACATATCCGGCATCATAAAAGGACTGGGGAATCACCTGCATATCTAACAGGGTACCTGAACCAAGCAGCTCCCTGAAGAAGGCAACGATGATCAGAATCACCCCGTAACCTGCTGCATTGCCAATTCCGTCAAGAAATGAAGCCCAGGGCTTGTTGGCAAGGGCAAAAGCTTCCAGACGTCCCATGATGATACAGTTGGTAATGATCAGGCCAACGAAAACAGAAAGCTGCTTACTCACGTCATAGGCATAGGCCTTCAGTACCTGGTCGACCAGGATTACCATGGCAGCAATAACCACCAGCTGGACGATGATCCGAATCCTGGGGGGCACCATTTTCCTCATCAGGGAAATGACCACATTGGATACCGCCATAACCACCAACACCGAGATGGCCAGTACAATGGAGGGCTTCAGTTTAACGGTCACTGCCAGTGCAGAGCAGACCCCCAGTACCTGTACAGTAATCGGGTTGCTCGTTCCCAAAGGATCACTGAGAAGTTTCAGGTTCTTTGGAGAAAATAAAGGTTCCTTTTCGTTACTCATGATATCCTGTCTAGTTCGTTGTTAAATCTTCAAAATGGGCCACATAGCCGGCCAGGCAATCGATCATCATTTCCTCCAGTGCTTTGGAGGTAATGGTACCGCCCGAGATGCCATCCACCTGGTGATCGCTTGATGGATCGGCCCCGCCTTTCACCACCTCTATGGAAATGAACTTTCCGTTTTCATCAAAGATGGTTTTTCCGGAAAAAGGTTCCTGGAACCACCCTGTATTGATTTCTGAACCCAGTCCGGGTGTCTCGCTCTTGTGATCGAATACTGCTCCGTAAATGGTATTCAGGTCCTCCTCAAGGGCCACATAGCCCCAGATGGGTCCCCACAATCCCTTTCCGCGTACGGGAAGCACATATCTCTTAGGCCCTCCATTCTCTGAATATACAAAGACCGGGTAGCTACGTTCCTCCTGAGGTTTTTTGATTTCACCGGCCAGGGCAAGCATTACCTCAAAGGCATCTTCCTCCAGTAAGTCACCGTTAAAATCAACCACGTAGGATTCGGTGATATACTGTGCGAATTCTTCGTTTATATAGGCGTTCTTGTCGTCAACCTCTTTGGCTTCCCCGGCTTTCCCAACCGACTTCAGCACGTCCTGTTTCTTTTCAATCTGGACATTCATCTCCTGCAGTGGTTTCAGCTGCATGGCTACGAATGAAAGCAGTACTGCCACGATCGTAACCATGATCAGCGAAAAGACGAATATGTATGTGTTGCTAAAATTCCTCATGTCCGTTTCGTGATATTAGTTTGCAGTTACTTTGGCTCTTTTTAATCTCTTCTTGATATTGCCCTCTACAATGTAATGGTCAATGAGCGGGGCAAATACATTCATTAGCAGGATGGCCATCATTACACCTTCCGGATATGCAGGGTTGAGAACCCTGATCAAAATTGCCAGGAAGCCAATCAGGAATCCATAAATCCATTTGCCCTTTTCAGTCTGGGCTGCGGTAACCGGATCGGTAGCCATGAATACGGCACCAAAAGCAAAGCCGCCCAGCAGGAGATGCTGCCAGAAAGGAAGTGCCATGAATTCGTTGACAGCAAAAATGTTCAGGATGATTCCCATTGCTGCACCACCTGCAAATACCGAAAGAATAACCTTCCAGCTTCCGATACCGGTCAGCATCAGGATTACAGCACCAATCAAAATAGCCAGTGTGGATGTCTCCCCTATCGATCCGGGGATGGTCCCCAGGAACATATCCATGCCTGTATAAGCCTCTCCAAGTCCGTTTACAAAAGATGATGTGTTCGCGGCTGCCTGGCCAAGGATGGTTGAGCCGGAGTATCCGTCAACAATTCCCGTACCTTCTGTCAGTCCGCCGATCCATACCTTATCGCCCGACATTGAACTGGGATAGGCGAAAAACAGGAAGGCCCTTGCCACGAGGGCAGGATTCAGAATATTCATCCCGGTTCCCCCAAATACCTCTTTACCTATTACAACAGCAAAGACGGTTGCCACAGCGACCATCCATAGCGGTACGTCAACAGGCATTACCAGGGGAATCAGCATCCCGGAAACAAAGTAGCCTTCAGCCACTTCTTCGTTCCGCATCTGGGCAAAGGCAATTTCAATCCCCAAACCAACCACATAGCTGACAAGGATGATGGGAAGTACCTTAAGGAAGCCGTACCAGATCATCTGTCCGAAAACGGCTGTCTCTCCCAGTGCCTGGAAGTGATGGAAGCCTGTATTCCACATACCAAAAAGCAGTGCAGGAACCATGGCTATCAGAACAATGATCAGGGAACGCTTCATGTCGTTGGCATCCCTGATGTGCACCCGTCCCGTCGTTACCCTGTTGGGCACGAAGAAAAAGGTCTCGATGGCTTCAAATCCCGCATGGAATACATGAAGCTTTCCCCCTTTTTCAAATGGGGGTTTGATCTTATCTACAAATCGTCGTAAAGAACTCATGCTTGTTGATTGGTGTAAATATTATTCTTCCATTTCTTTTCTCAGCGACCTGAGACCAGTCCTGAGGATCTTGGTGACCGGTGTCTTTGAGGTGCAGACAAACTCGCACAGGGCAAGGTCCTCCTCGTCCAGCTCGTAAATCCCCAGCTGTTCCATCTTATCAATGTCATTTATCATGATGGCCTTGAGCAGCTGCATCGGGAAGATGTCCATGGGAAGCACCTTCTCATATTCGCCGGTCATCACAAAGGCTCTTTCGCCTCCATGGTAGTTGGTGTTCAGGCTGAACTTCTTGTTGGGTGCCAGCCAGGTGGATGCAAAGGACCTGGAAACGGATTTCTTCTTAAATCCGGGCAGCATCCATCCAAAGAGTTCGTGAAAGTTTCCTTCGGGAATAACAGTAAGCTGTGAATCCAAAAAACCCACATAGCCTTCTGCAGCATCAATCTGCTTGCCATTCAATACACTTCCGCTGATAACCCGGTTGTCACCTTCTTTTAATTGCTTTTCCAGGATGGGTGCAACGGCCATTCCGCGAATGGCTTTGTAATACTGTGGTTTCTCAAC
>JAOZLK010000542.1 GCA_029934875.1 Bacteroidales bacterium
TCCTGTCCCTGGGTAACTCAGCACCTGCAAGACCAGCAATGGTTGGGAAAATATCTATTCCGTTAAACAGCACATCACTTACAGTACCTGCAGTAATTACTTTGGGATACCTGACAATACCAGGAACCCTGTGTCCTCCTTCGTAAGGAAACCTTTTCATGCCACGTAATTCTCCGGGAGTTCCAAAACAGAAATCTCTGGTCGTGTCTTTCCATAAACCCAGAGATTCTTTCACTGATACCGGTGATTCGGGACCGTTGTCGCTGGTGAATATCACGATGGTGTTTTCTTCAAGGCCAAGATCTTTTAGTTTCTGCATCAGTCGTCCAAATGCCTTGTCCAGTTGGGTAACTGTTCCGTAATAGGCACTTTTGTTTTTTGAAATATCTTTCTCAGGACGTGCTACTCCACCGTACTTAACCTTCTTTTCAAGTAAAGCAACGGAATCAGTTTCGTAAGCTACACTATAACTTTCAGGTGGCGCTAAAGGTGTGTGCGGTTCATGACTGCTGACATACATGAAGAAAGGTTTGTTTTTGTCTCTTTTTTGCTCCAACCACTTCCCTGCTTTTTCAACAATTATATCACAGTACCATCCTTCCAACTCACCTTGCGGTTCTCCATTAAGCAGGAAATATTTGGGGTTTTCAGGTCCTTCAAAAGCGTTGAGTGTAGTTCCCAGCCAATAGTCGAAACCTTGTTCGCCGGGTCCTGGTTGATTCACCCTATTTTTCTCAAGTGCCGATAAATGCCATTTCCCCCAGAAACTGGTTTCATAACCCACCGTTTTTAAAAGCTCAGCAATTGTTATTTCATCATCCTTCAGGTATGTTGTACCTGACGCGATATAGAAGAATCCACTGCGGTATGGGTTTCTGCCCGTTAAAAGCGCAGCTCTTGAAGGAGAACAAACTGTTCCGCCTGAATGAAAATCTGTCATTCGTACACCTTCAGATGCAAACTTGTCTATAAAAGGCGTTTTAATGATGGTGTTGCCGTAGCAAGCCAGGTCGCCAAAGCCAAGATCGTCGGCGAGAAAAATAATGATATTGGGCCTGCTTTTTCCTGAAGTCTTAGCAACTTCTTTGCTGTTGTTTTGACAGGCCAGCAGCAAAGCAATAGATACAAAAACTGCAATCTTTATCAGTTTCATCCTGTTAAGAAATATCTTCGCTTATAGTCTCTTTACTTCTTTTTATATATCAAGATTATACCTTTCACCGGCTTCGGTTTTTGACTCCCAAATTCTGTCACCGTAAACAAGCTTATATGCTTCACCTGCTTTTGAATAAATCACCGCTTTGCTTAGTTGACCGTTCTTCCAGGAGAGATCAACTTCGAATCCTCCTCTTGCACACAAGCCTTTTACACTACCTGTTGCCCAGGCTTCAGGCAAGGCTGGCAATAACTGTATTTCGTCAGCATGACTCTGCACCAACATTTCACAATAGCCTGCAGTAGCACCCAGATTGCCATCTATCTGAAAGGGTGGATGAGAATCAAACATGTTGGAATAAACTCCTCCTCCTCTCTCACCATAGACGGTTTTAGTTTCGCTAACAAGGCTTAGCAGACCTCGTAAGATTTTGTGGGCACGATCTCCATCACCCAGCCTGGCCCAAAAATTTATCTTCCATGCACGACTCCATCCTGTGCTTTTATCTCCTCGGGCATTCAGGGTAACACGTGCAGCCTCAGCTAATCGGGGTGTAGAAGACAGCGTGATCTGTCGACCGGGATGCAAGGCAAACAGGTGAGATACGTGTCGATGTTTATCTTCGGGATCGTCGCGATCGCTTTCCCACTCCTGTATCTGTCCCCAGCTCCCAATCTGTGGCTTTAACAGCTTCTCGCGCATAACAAATACATGATCCCTGAATTCCTGATCATGGCCCAATGCATCAGCCGCTTCAATGGTATTTGTAAATAAATCGTATACAATCTCCTGATCGTAAGTAACACCTTCTTCTTCTGGTCCGTGTTCCGGAGACCAACCATCGGGTGTTACCAGGGTACCATCTGGTCGTTTTTTCAGGTGATCCTCCCAAAACTGGCAAATTTCCTTGAGTACAGGATAAGCCTGCTCCTGAAGATATTCCTTGTCTCGTCCAAATGCATAATGTTCCCACAGGTGTTGAGCATACCAGGCACTACCCGGAGGATTCCATTTCCACCATGAGATCCCACTACTGTTATTCATGGTTTGGACAGTCCAGCCTCTTACATTACCATAATGCCGCTGTGTGTTTTTCTTACTGACCTCACGAATACTCTCAACATAATCAATAAATGGAACGTGACACTCAGCAAGGTTGGCTGGCTCGGCAGGCCAATAATTCATCTCCACATTGATATTAGAATGATAATCACTGCACCAGGCAGGTTCGTTACTATTGTTCCATATACCCTGCAGATTGGCTGGTAATGAACCTGGACGAGAACAGCTTATTAGTAAGTACCGTCCAAACTGACAGAACAGTGCCTCCAATTCCGGATCCGCCGTATTGTTTTTTGTATATTTCTCCAACCTATCCCTGGTGTTCATCTTAAGCAAGCCTGGATCCGTTGTCCCAAGATCTAAACTAAATCGACGAAACAAAGATTGATAATCCATCACATGCTCTGCCAGAAGTACCTCTTCATTGGTGCTGGCAGCAGCATTAACCCGATTCGTTATTGCGGCGTGAGGATTTTCTCCTATCCATTCCTTTTTATGATCCTGAATAAAATTGGTGCCGGCCGCCAGTATTAATGTAAGAGCATTGCATTTATCAAAACTTAAACTGCTAGTCGGCAAAGCCATATTCTTAAATCTGCTTTGCTCAGTATCCAGCTCTATTGTGGTACCACCTTTCCCTACCTCACCTCCATCATTCAAAACCCGTAGTTGTGCCTCGTATTCATATCCATTGGCGAGCTTGTTCACAGAACGGAGTTCGTTATCTAAAACAACAATTTCGGCATCATGCATATCTGAAAGCCAAACATCCCCGGAATAGGCAGCAGGCTTGTCTGCCGTCATGTTCATAACGATAATCCCGGCAGGATAACTGGCATAAGCGATTTGCTGGTAGCGAATCCCTCTATACAAATAAGATACACGATGAATTGCACTGTCAATATCAAGTTCTCTTCGGTATTCACTTACTTCAGACGGAGCATGTCCTAATTGAATAAGGACATCGCCAAAGGCCTGATAGTATCCCATATCATCTTCGATGGTATCCTGCGGAGAGTTCATACGATCACCATTCCATAGACTGATCTCATTAAATTGAATCCGCTCAACATCCGTTGCCCCAAAAAGCATTGCTCCCAGTGGCCCATTGCCAATCGGGAGGGCTTCGGTCATCCATGATTCTGCCGGTTCATCATACCAGAGGCTTAACGCGCTTTTTTCATTGCCTGAGCTCCATGTTCCACAAGCTGTTATGATAAAAGAGATAATACATATTGATAATTTCTCCAATTTTCCTTTATGCTTCATACTTTATCAGTTTAAGCCCTATTCGCTTAATACCACCTTCCTTACTATGCTCCCATACGCTGTGTTGACCCTTACAAAATATAGTCCTGCGCTTTTTTCCGATAGGTCAATACTATTGCCACTAAGCT
>JAOZLK010000543.1 GCA_029934875.1 Bacteroidales bacterium
ATATGTTTTACGTGGATGAAACCGATCCTGAGGAACTGGTTACCACAAGTATAAACTCCATGCTTTCTTCCCTGGATCCCTACACCACTTACATCCCCGAATCGGACATGGATGATTTTCAATTCCAGACCACTGGTGAGTATGGCGGAATCGGTTCACTCATACGCCGCTCGGGTAGCTACACCATCATTGCCGATCCTTACAAAGGTTTTCCAGCCGACAAGGCTGGACTAAGGGCTGGGGATAAGATTCTTGAGGTGGATGGCAAAAGCATCAAAGACGCAGAAGTGCAAAAAGTAAGTGACCTCCTGAAGGGAAAGCCGGGAACTGAAATGCTGCTCACAATCGAACGTTATGGAGCAGATAAAGATCTTGATTTCAAGATTAAAAGGGAGAAAATTTCCATATCAAATGTGCCCTACTATGGAATGCTGGATGAGCAGACGGGATACATCAGGCTGGCTAATTTCACAACCGGGGCTGGACAGGAAGTAGAAAATGCTGTTAAGAAGCTTAAAAGCGAGCATGGTATGAAATCCCTGGTCCTGGATCTGAGATCAAATCCGGGGGGCTTACTGATTGAGGCCGTCAGGGTTTGTAACCTTTTCGTAGATAAGGGTGAGATGGTTGTTAACACGAAGGGCAAGGTGAAACAGTGGGATTCGGAATATATTACCCAGAAAGAGCCATTGGATAAAGAAATCCCCCTGGTAGTAATGGCAAACCGGGGTTCCGCTTCTGCATCAGAGATTGTTGCAGGTGCGCTGCAGGACCTGGACCGCGCCGTTGTGATAGGGCAGAGAACTTTTGGAAAAGGGCTGGTCCAGACATCACGACCCCTTAAATACAATGCCCAGCTAAAGGTAACGACTGCCAAATACTACATCCCCAGTGGACGCTGTATCCAGGCCCTGGATTACTCAAACCGGAATGAAGATGGAAGCGTGGGAACCATTCCCGATTCGCTTATCACCGAATACCAGACCCGAAACGGAAGACTCGTGTATGATGGCGGAGGAATTCAGCCCGATTTTGAGGTCATTCCTGAAATGCTCTCAGAAATTACCCTGCAGCTTTACACTCAGAATATGTTTTTTGACTTTGCCACGATTTACAGGGTTGAAAATGATGAACTAGCAGATCCCATAAATTTCAAATTATCAGATGATGAATACAAATCATTTGAAGCCTTTGTTGAAAGTAAGGATTTTGAATTCAAGACTTCAAGTGAACAGGCCTTTGAGAAGCTGGTAAAAACAGCAAAGAGAGAAAAATATTATGAAGTAGCGAGCGAAGAGTTTAGCAGTCTTAAAGAAAAACTTTCTCACAACACCCTTAAGGACCTTCAGACCTTTGGGACGGAGATACGCCAGATCCTTGGAGAGGAACTCGTAAACAGGTACTACTACCAGCAAGGCCGTATCATGGCACAAATCCAGGACGATCCCCAATTGGACAAAGCAAAGGAAGTACTTAATGAGCCTGGTATTCTGAAAGAAGTACTTGCGGGAAAGCAGGGTGCACTTGCCAGTGCACTCAAGGCAGCGAATTAATGCGCTTCCAGCCAGTTTGCTCCCACTCCCATATCAATGGTGAGGGGAACCTTTAGATTCGCGACTTGCTCCATCTGCTCCTTCACAATACGACGAACTTGTTCAACTTCATTGGGTAAGACATCAAAATTCAATTCGTCATGTACCTGTAGAATCATTGAGCTAATCAGCCCCTCCTGTTGTATGGCGTCGCTGATCCGGATCATTGCAATTTTTATTATGTCAGCAGCAGATCCCTGGATGGGAGAATTTATGGCGTTGCGTTCAGCATTGCCTCTTACAAGCGAATTCCGGGAAAGAATGTCAGGTAAGAAGCGACGTCTGCCATACATTGTTTCCACATAACCTTTTTCACGAGCCATGGAAATACAGCGGTCCATAAATTCTTTCACACCTGGATAGGTTTCAAAATACCCGTCTATAAGCATTTTTGCCTCTGCCCTGGGAATTCTCATTCTCTGGGCCAGCCCGAAGGCAGATATCCCGTATATGATTCCAAAATTAGCTGTTTTAGCCCTGCTTCTCATTTCCCTTGAGACGGCTTCTGGCTCAATTTTAAAAATCTTGGCCGCTGTTGCAGTGTGAATATCTGCATCATTGACAAAAGCCTCAATCATATCCGGATCTTCACTTAAATGAGCCATGAGTCTTAGCTCAATCTGGGAGTAGTCAGCCGACAAAAACAGATTTTTCGACCGTTCAGGAATGAAGGCCCTCCTTATTTCCCTGCCTCTCTCTTCCCTGATGGGAATGTTCTGCAAATTCGGATTATTGGAAGAAAGGCGGCCAGTGGTGACGACAGTCTGGTTAAAAGAAGTATGAAGCTTATCTGTTTGGGGTTTAACCAGGAGCGGAAGGGCATCAACATAGGTGGAAAGTAATTTCCTTAAAGATCTATAATCCAATATTTTATCAATTATTGGATGCTTATCACTCAGCCGGACCAGAACCTCCTCGCCAGTGGCATATTGTTTTGTTTTGGTCTTGGCGGCCGATTCAACAATCTTCATTCTATCAAAAAGGACCTCTCCCAGCTGTTTGGGAGAAGCAATATTAAATTCCAACCCCGCCAGTTCATGAATTTCCGCCTCAACTTTTATAATCTCTTCCCTTAAGCCCTCTGCAAAAATCCTGAGGGCCTCAACGTCAAGTTTAACTCCCTTGTGTTCCATTTCCATAAGCACCTTCACCAGGGGCATCTCAA
Source organism: Bacteroidales bacterium (assembly GCA_029934875.1). GTDB lineage: Bacteria > Bacteroidota > Bacteroidia > Bacteroidales. Next base: position 2,758 of record JAOZLK010000543.1, read on the forward strand.
TATCAGCTGAAAGAGACTCTATTCCCTCTTCCTTTAAGCCCTTTTTAAAAAGCGCCGTCAATTGCCATGTAATGTCGGCATCCTCACAGGCATACTCCTTCGCTTTTTCAAGCTCCACGCTTCTGAAAGAACCCTGCCTGTTGCCTTTCTTGCCGATCAACTCTTCAATATTCACCATGGAATACTCGAGATTATGTTCGGCCATAACCATAAGATTATGCTTCTGCTCTGGCTTTAACAAAAAATGTGCAACCATTGTATCAAATAAGTTGCCTTTAACATCTATGTTATAGTTCTTTAAAATATGAAGATCATATTTCAAATTTTGGCCACATTTTTCAATTTCAGGATCAGAAAATGGAACTTTTAAAATATCAAGCCACTGTGAAACTTCGGAGGCATCTTCCCCAAGGGCAATATAATACCCATTGTGGGCCTTCCAGCTAAATGCAATGCCCACCAGCTGAGCATTAATGGGGTCTAAGCCGGTGGTCTCTGTGTCAAAACAGAAACTCTTCAGAGAAGAAAGGGTATCTGCGAGTTTTTTCACTCCATCATAGTCATTCACCAGCTCATAATGGTGCTCAAGCGTTTCAATGCTCTTCAAATTACTGACGGACTCATCCCCTGCAGACCCAGCTGGCGGACCAAATAAGGTTCCCGCCATAGCAGGCGGATTTGCGGAACTTATATTGGAATCTACCTTACGGTTTTCGCCGCTGTGCTGCCTCAGAATTCTTGTGGCTAGATTTTTAAATTCCAGCTCATTAAAGAGTTTACTTAAGGCTTCCTGATTTAAGGGATTCCTGGCCATTTCCTTTGGGCTGATTTCAATGGGGACATTAAGA
>JAOZLK010000544.1 GCA_029934875.1 Bacteroidales bacterium
TCAGAAAGCCATCGTTCAGATGCCCTTCCAAAAAAGGCATGCCATCGTACCAGTACCAGTCAAAGATAAAGACATTGACCCCATGGTCGGTGGCTGCTTCTATTTCCATCTCCGCCACATAGGGATCGGCCTCATTCACGTAGCCCCACAGAGGATAACGTGGTTGTTCATGCCCATCAAACTTGGGCTTGTTACTGATCACGGTTTGCCACTCCCCGATTCCGTCTGGCCAGAAAATCTTGGCCCTGTCGTCGGGATGGTAGGAAGGCCAGACGATGGCTGCCACATCATACTTCTGGTATGAAGCTGATACCTTGCTGTCGTCATTGGCTTGGGATATCGCAGAATTCAGGAAGATTACATTGCAGCATATCATTGCAAGGGCTGTCAGCATTCTTTTAGATGGATTTATCATATTATCATTTTATATAAATTTAGATATCATGCGCTGAGTAAAAATAGCACAAACCTCAGAGAAGAATCCAACCGCTTGAATCAAATATGTTTCATATTTCACTTTCAATGGATCTCCAGAATAACCGGTCCCAGCAGGCCCGAGCTCTGCAAAGGATCATCGGGGCTCAGCACATCCAGCGCCATCCAGCTCTTTCGGTCGTCCTGATCCATCAGGGCATCCCCCTTTAGGCGATTCAGCCAGGTATTGGCCACCTCAATTTCAATGGCATTGGTCCCAACGGTCAGAAACTCCGTTACATTCAGTCTCCACGGTGCCGTCCATACTGTTCCTGTCTCCTTCCCATTCACCCGGACCTTCGCGATGGCCTGAACATCGCCCAGGTTCAGCCAGACATCCCCCTCCGTTATAGATTCTTTCAATTCAACATTTGTCTTATAAACAGCTGTTCCGGAGAAATAGCGGATCCGGTCCTCTCTACTCTTGCTCCAGTCCACCAGTTTTTCAAACCTAGTGGAGAAGCTCTTATTAAAGGGATCTGTAAAGTTTACTTCCCACGGGCCGCTTATCTCTTTTACTTTTTCGAATCCGGGAAAATTGCTTCCACCTTCAGCCTCCACTTTCTGTTTTGTAAATACCACAAATCCGCTTTCAAGGGGGCCAAGGCTGATGGGTAGGTGGGTTATATCTCCCAGTTTTTTATATTCAGGCAAAAACCTTACCGATCCATCAATGGCATTCCACCACTGCGGATACATACCACTTACCCTGAACTCCCCGGTTAAGCTGATATCCTCTTCACCCTGGTTGGTCAGAAAATAGATATCCATACCTGGAAGGGTGCGGTGGATCCAGAGCAGGGGTAAATCACCATGGGCAAAAAAATCGGCCGGGAGCTCAATACTCTTAAATACCTCTTCCAGGCTGCTGTTCCGGAATACCATGCCGTTTCCAACCTCTTTCTGATGCACTGCTTCTCCATCCAGTTGATCCCACAGGGAGGAAGCCAGATCGGCCACCATCTGGTCCGAGCCAGGATACCCCTTCATCCCAGGAGCCTTTGAGGGAGGGCTCCCAAGGATCACACCCCCTTCTTCAACCAGTTGACTGATTTTCGCCAGCAGTTCGGGCCGCATGGTATTACTTTCAGGCAACACCATCACCCTGTAGCTCATGCCATCGGGGAGTGTAAAACGTCCGTCTTTCACATCCATCCGGTTCATAATCACATCGTAATTGATGTAATCAAACGAATAACCATCGGGCAATTCGGGATCTCTTCCGGCATTGGATTTGGGGGCATCCTCGCCGATAAAATAGCATACATCAGCTGCATATAATCCCTGCTGCAGCAAGTAGGTAGAGCGCCTCTGGTAATCGACCCAGGGTTTGGCAAGGTCCCACCAGGTGTTGTGCCGGTTGATCTCACTTCCAAACCAGGCATTGACACCCGGTTTTTTCTCGTTATAGGGCTGGTGGATAAAGAGGGTAAGCACCGTATGGTTGATTCCTTCGGTGTAGGACCAGTCGCCCCTTTTCTTATAGGATTGGGGCGACCGCTGGAAACCCAGTCCGGAAGTGGTGAAAGACTCGGCTGAGACCACCTTTTTCCCATATATGTGACCGGACGATGAGGCAATCCTGCACTCCCACAATCCCAGTGGACCTTCGTTCCAGAACTCCCCGCCAATGCAGTCCGATTGCCCTCCGTAGAGCAATGATTCACCGGGAAAACCCCAGTGTCCGTAGTTTTCAAGCCAGAGCTCCATACCCGAACCATGGGCTGCTTCCTTTAATCCTCCCACATAGTTAAGCGCAATATCATCGGCCACCAATCTGCGAAGATCCCATAAAAACCGGTCCGATTGAGAAGCACTGCCCACCACCCTGCCGGTAAGTACCGGGAGCCATGGCAGAGGATCGTATCCATAGACCTCCTTAAACCTCCTCTCCAGCTGATCGGTCCAGTTCTGAGAGCCCACTTCATAGCTATCGATAATTACGTGCGTCAGAGCCGATAGCTCTGATTCACTCACCCCCTCCTTCATTTTCCCCACGTACTGGTCAAAATGGTACCGGATGGCCTCCGGATTCATCTTATCAATCTCAAGTCCCCTGGCGTGAGGCAGTGTCGGATGATTCTCCACCCCGGTGGGTGTCATGCCAATGCGCTGGATCACCCATCTCCCATCGGGAACTTCCCACTCAAGGTTTCCCTCTTCTGTAAGCCGGTCGCTCAGGTTTATCACCTCTGATTCCCCAACGATAAGATCCCTGTTTTCGGGTTCAGCCTGCGATTCCCAGATGTATTCGGTCCCACTGTAAACCGGATCCTGGTGCAGCTTGGCCAGCTGTTTCTCCATATAGTGTTCAAGCCTTACCCCGCTGGATAACTCGATCTCTTTCAATCCCCCTGCCACAGATTCAACATAGCCGGCTGGTGCAATAGAGTAAGAGCTTTCGTTCAGCGATATCTTTAGTCTGAACCGGTCGGAGGTAACTGCAGGAATAGAGATGGCCAGCTCGGCATAGGGTACCGGTCCCACCGGAAGGTAGGCGTTGTGCCGGTCCAGTTCAAAGGCTCTGACAAGCTTGAATTCTCCCTCTGTTTCGGCATACAATTCACAATCGGCCAGAATCTGGTGCTCGGCAGGATGAAGTACCAGGCTGCGGGCAGTAAAAGATTCAGCTGTTTTAATCTCAATGGTAATGCTCCCCTTTGAAGGCCTGAGATCAGGAAAGAGGCCTGAGGTCTCCAGCTTGCCATCAGTAAGACTTTGCGGATTCTTCATGGCAGGTTGGGTCCACACCTGGTGCGCCTTATCAGCGAGCGAAACCTCTTCAGAAGATACCGGAATTGCCAATACAGCCACATCCTGGAATGGATCGATCGGGGCAGGAAGAAGACCATTGAACCTGATGGGGCCATTTACCTCTGTTTCCGAGCTCACCAGGTAACGCATGGCTTTGTCGGCCGTTACCCAGGGACCGCCTGACTGGCTCCATCCAGGACTGTTGAATACACCAATATCGACACCCGTTCGGTGTCCCTCGCGGATTGACCAGCGCATAAGTTCCCACCACTCCTCGCTCAGCATTCTGACATCACCGGACGGGATATTCTCACCACCAATGTTCCCGATGAATACCTCTTTGATACCTATCTCTGCCATGGACTCCAAATCCTCTG
>JAOZLK010000545.1 GCA_029934875.1 Bacteroidales bacterium
TTCCACTACAGTTACAAATGTGGCTATAATCACGATAAAGGCAGGGATCCTCACCTTGTCGGGGATCACGTTCTTGATCAGCGATACCACGAGGTTCGACATGATCAGCACAAAGGCGGTGGCCAGTCCCATCCCCAGTCCGTTTGTGGCCGAGGTGGTTACTCCCAGGGTGGGGCATAATCCCAGGAAGAGAGCGAAAACCGCATTCTCTTTTATAAATCCTTTACTGAAGTTCTTCCACTGATTCATTTTCTTTCTTTTTAGGTGCTAGCGAGCCATTTTAAATGCTTCGTAAGCGCGTTCCACTGCATCGCAATAGGCACGTGATGTGATTGTGGAGGCTGTGATGGCGTCCACATCCCCACGATCCTTGGTCACTGCCAGCTTGAAGTTGTCGGGGTGTTGTCCTGTAAATTGAAGATGAAAATCTGATTTGCCAATCTCCATTTTATCACCCAGGCCGGGGGTTTCGGCGTGTTTGATCACGGCAATGTCGATAATGGTACCATCGGGATCAAAGCCCACCATCAACTTAAAGTTTCCACTAAATCCATCGTTAGTGAAAGTCTCTACGGCAGTTCCCAATATCTCATCTCCCATTTTTGCCGTATACAGATAGAGGGAGTCGCCGTCCAGGAACACCCTTTGAACCTCCTGTGAGGGTTCATTGTCAAAACCAGGTACAACCACTGCAATGGCCTCATTTTTCTTGGCAAGTTCAGCCAGCCTGATGGGCTCCTTGGTCAGGGCAAAAACAGTCCCAAGCAGTCCGGCTGCCACAAGCGTCACCACCACCAGGGTGGCCGTCATATTTATAAATGTGGATTCTGTTTTAGCCATTGCTCACCACCTTTCCGAATCTTTTGGGTTTAATGTATTTGTTTAAGAGCGGGGTAAAGCCATTGAATATGAGTATGGCGAACTGTACCCCTTCGGGATAGGCTCCGAAAACCCTTATCAGCACAGTAACTACGCCAATTCCGACCCCGTATATCAGCATCCCTTTTGTGCTCATGGGAGAAGTCACGTAATCGGTGGCCATATAGATGGCCCCGAGCATGAGTCCGCCGGTGAGCATATGGAAAAGGGGATCGGCAAAGCGGTCAGGGTTGGCCAGCCAGAGTATGCCTGTAAATAGAAAGACCGTGCCCAGAATGGATATGGGGATGTGCCAGGTGATGATCTTTTTATAGAGCAGGTAGATCATCCCGATGAGTAAGGCGAAAGCAGCTACCTCACCAGCCGAACCCATGGTGTTTCCCAGGAAAAGGTTCAGGAAGGAGGGGAGTTCAGGCATAATCTCGGCTACGGATTTCGTGGCTAGTCCCTCTTTCATTACTCCAAGTGGTGTTGCACCGGTGAGGGCGTCGGTATATTTCAGCCACTGACCAGGCTGGGGCCAGGAGGTCATGGCGACAGGGAAGGAGATAAAGAGGAAAACCCTGCCCACAAGGGCGGGATTGAAAATATTGTTTCCCAATCCCCCGAAGGTCATTTTTGCAATTCCCACTGCAACCAGTGCGCCGATCATCACCATCCATAGGGGAAGGTTTGCCGGAAGACAAAAGGCCAGTAGTAAGCCAGTCAGTAGGGCAGAACCATCCAGGTGGGTGGTCTTGACCTTCATCACAAATTTCTGAATCAGGTATTCGAAAAGGATGCAGGACAGGACAGATACCGCCGTGACGATCACCATTCCGATACCGAAATAGTACACCGATACCCCAAGTGCGGGTAACAGCGATATGATCACCCCATACATGAGCGAGGGGACCGATTCCCTGGTGGCCGCGTGGGGTGATGGAGATACAATGAGCTTATTCATATTCTGAATTTTCAAGATTCTTCTTTAAACGGCTTTCCTGGAGCGCATAATTTTACCCACTTCAGCTTTTCCCAACCTTATATAATCGAGCAGCGGCCTTGCAGATGGACAGGTATAAGAGCAGCTGCCACATTCAATGCAATCCATTACTTTCTCCTGCTCCATGCGCTCATACAATCCCTTTTCCGACTGGGTCATCAAAAGATAGGGCTCCAGTCCCATGGGACAAACTCCCACACAACGCGTACACCTGATGCAGGGCAGGATTTCTTTCCGTGCTGCTTCTTCTTCCTTTATAATTAAAATGCCGGAAGATCCTTTTACCACCGGGACATCCAGACTAGAAAGCGCCTTGCCCATCATGGGCCCTCCGTTGATCACTTTTGCAGTATCCTCAGGCAATCCGCCAGCCTGTTCAATGAGGTAGGATACAGGGGTTCCAACCCTTACCTTGAAATTGGAGGGTTTCTCCAGGGATTTCCCGCTTACTGTGACCACCCTCTCGATCAGGGGACGGTTTTTCATTACAGCCATGTAGGTAGCATAGGCCGTACCAACGTTAAAAACAACCACTCCAACATCGATGGGGAGTCCGCCCGAGGGAACCTCTCTTTTAAGCAGTGCCTGGACCAGCTGCTTTTCTCCACCCTGGGGATACATCACCTTAAGAGCTTGAACTTCAATGGCTGAGTCTTTAGTAGCCTCCTTCATTATTCTGATGGCATCGGGCTTATTGTTTTCAATACCCAGAATCGCTTTCTCCACACCCAGGCCTTTCATGAGTAAGCTGATCCCTGCTGCCAGTTCCGTGGGATGCTCCTGCATCAACATTTGATCGGCGGTAAGGTAGGGTTCGCATTCCACTCCGTTGATAATCAGGTATTCAGCGGTTTTCCCGCTGGGGACCATCAGTTTTACATGGGAAGGAAAGGTGGCTCCACCAAGCCCCACGATTCCGGCTTCCAGCATTTTTTTACGGATGTCTGCCTGCTCCAGAACTGTATTACGAACAAGGTCTTCTGAGCGGTCTATATCCTCCATCCAGGTATCACCTTCCACCTGGATCTGCACGGCCATTTTGCGGTAACCCGAACTATCAGGAAAGAGGTCAACCTTCAGTACCTTTCCGGAAACCGAGGAGTGTATGTTAGTGGAGATAAAACCGTCGGATTGGGCAATGAGCTGCCCCACCTTTACTTCATCGCCTCTTTTTACAAGTACTTTTGAGGGGGCGCCCAGATGTTGGGATAAAGGGATTACCACCACTTCAGGAAGGGGGATTTTCTGGATGGAGACACCGGCGGAAAGTTTATTTTCCGGAGGATGAACCCCGCCCTTTGAGAATGTTTTAAGACTCATCGTATACCTATTTTATTTCTGCTTCAGCGGGTTCTGTTTTCTCTTTAATTCTTGGTGGAGGAAAGTTCAGCTCCAGGATGGCCCCTGTGGGACACTCCAATACACATTTACGACACAGCTTACATTTGTCAGAATCAATAAAAGCCAGGTTATTATCCATGGTGATGGCTTCGTGGGGGCAAACCTTGAAACACTTGGCGCACCCGATACAGGCCACGCTGCAGTTCTTTTTCGCCATTGCACCTTTTTCGGTGTTGATGCAACTGACAAATATTTTACGATCCTTCTTGTTCAATTTACGCAGCTCAATGATGTCCCTCGGGCAAGCCTCCACACAGGCTCCGCAAGCTGTGCATTTATCGGTGATTACCACCGGCAGATCTGTGGTGGGGTTCATGTGGATGGCATCAAAGTCGCA
>JAOZLK010000546.1 GCA_029934875.1 Bacteroidales bacterium
TGATGGCGGGAAAGTCAGGACCTTTTACCATGATGGTCCCCACAGTGTGGACAATGAAGCGGCATTTGAATGGTTCACAAAGACTTTGCAATAGTTATGGTCTTAATCCCTGAAGCTGAGCCGGAAACTGGTGTGGCCCTTTCGGGATTCAAAATCGATACTTCCTCCGTTCAGATTCATTACCTGCCGGCTGTAACTGAGTCCCACACCGGTGCCTTTTTCACGGGTGGTAAAGAAGGGAAGGAAAATTTCATCAGCGATTTCCTCCGGGATTCCGGGTCCGTTATCTTTTACTGTAAGCAGGGTCTCCGTTTCGCTGCGGATGGCACTGATCTCAATGAGGGGATCCACGGCTCCTTCAAGTGCCTGGGCTGCATTTTTAACCAGGTTCAGCATCACCTGGGTAATCATTTGCTCATCGGCCATGAGTTCCATTGAAGGGTCGCTGCATTGAAAGGAGAAACGGATTCCACTGTTCTCCTCGTTATGGATCACCAGGGTTTCCAGTTTTTCGAACATGGAGCAGACGGGGAACTTCTTTTTTACAGGATCGGGAATTCGGGAAAGCACACGGTAGGATTCGAAGAAGGAGGTTAGCCCTTCACTCTGTTCGGAGATTGCTTCCAGTCCCCTGAGGGTCTGATTGATCTTTGGGCCTGGGTCAGGCTCCTTCATGGCTTCCTCATCCCACAGTTCCTTCAGGGTGGTGGATATGGAGGTGATGGGCGCCAGTGAGTTCATAATCTCATGGCTCATTACCCGGATCAGCCTGATCCAGTCGTCAATCTCCTTCTGTTCCATCTCCACCGACAAATCCTGAAGGGTGATGATTCTAAGGTCTTCTCCCCTCAGATTGATCCCGGTGCATTGCAGTCCCAGTTCTTTTTTAATTCGGCTCTCTTTAGCCTGCAGGCTGAATTTGCTTTTCGTGCCTGGCTTCATACCTTCAATCAATCCATATAGCTTTTGATCGACTTCCTTAAGTGCATTAAAATGAGTCAGCCTGGGAAGTTCAAAAAGGTCCAGGGCCTGCTGGTTGATGTGGCTCACATGCCCGGTCTTTGCAAGCACCAGTAAGCCGCCGGAGAGATTTTCCAGGATTCGCATGAAGTATTGTTCCCTCAGCTCCTGATCCACCTTCATCTCCCTGAAGTTTCTATTCAATTCATTCAAATAGCCACTCAGTTCATCAATCAGCTTGCTACTTCGACTGGCCGAGTAGGAAATGGAGCTGTCGTCGTTCTTCAGGGCTTTAAAGAAAAAAAGTATTTCCCTGCTGGTTTTCGTAAGCCTTCTGAAGAGCATAAGAAACAGGATCAGCACCAGGGCCAGCAGGATTATAGAAAGATGGAAACGCGAATTCGCAAGGGCCCAGCCCATACCCGCAGCACTGGAAGTAAGCAGGAGGGCCAGCAGCAGCATCCTTCTGTTTTCCCTATTAAAGTTCATATTTTTTCATTTTGTTGTAGAGGGTCTGACGGGAAATACCAAGGCGGGATGCAACAGCACTCATGTTACCCTTTTGCTTTTCAATGGCATAGCTGATCAGGCGAGACTCCACTTCTTCCAGGCTACCCTCCAGGGATGTTGCCTGGGAGACAGTTGCCGGGTTGAAATGGAATGCGGAGGCTGTTATGGTCTTTCCTTCAGCCAGGATGACTGCCCTTTCAATACTGTGTTGCAGCTCCCTCACATTTCCGGGCCACTTCCAGGATCTTAAGGCCTTTTCCGCATCGGCATCCAGCTTCAGTCCGGGTTTTCGATAGCGCTGGGAGAAGACTTGCAGAAACCAGGAGGCCAGCAGCAACACATCACCTTTCCTTTCTCTCAAAGGGGGAAGTTCGACTTGAATGGTATTGATCCGGTAAAGCAGGTCCATCCGGAAGGATCCCTCCTCCACCATGGCATTCAGGTCCATGTTGCTTGCACAGATCAGGCGGATGTCAATGGGGATAACCTCGCTGCTGCCCAACCTGCTGATGCTCCTGTTCTGCAAAACGCTCAGCAATTTAGCCTGGAGGGGAAGCGAAAGGTTCCCTATCTCATCGAAAAAGAGGGTCCCCCCGTGGGCGGCTTCTATCTTCCCGCACCTGTCGACCCAGGCATCGGTAAATGCGCCTTTCACATGACCGAAGAGTTCACTTTCAAAGAGGGTATCGGGTACTGCCCCCAGGTCGACTGAAACCATGATTCTTAATGATCGCTCCGACTGCATGTGCACTTCACGAGCCACCAGCTCCTTTCCTGTTCCATTTTCTCCTGTGATCAGTACATTGGCATCGGTGGCAGCCACCTTATGAACCATTTTCATCAGTTCTCTCATGGAAGGGGAACGCCCGATGATGTGTACAGGCTTTCCAAGCAGGCCGGCCTTCAAAGATTCGGTCTCCCTGGAAAGGTTATTTACCTGGCGCCGCGATTGACTTAGTTTGACCGCTGCCTTCACAGTGGCCATCAGTTTCTGGTTATCCCAGGGTTTGAGTACAAAATCGAAGGCGCCCTCTTTCAGGGCTGTTACCGCCAGTTCAATGTCGCCATATGCAGTAATCATTACCACTGAAAGTTCCGGATCGAGTTTTACCAGTTCCCTCAACCAGAAAAGACCTTCATTTCCTGTATTCTGAGCGGCTGTATAGTTCATGTCCAGCAAGACCGCAGAGTATTGCCTCTGCCTCAATTCTGAAAGGATCATGCCGGGTTTACTCAGGCACTTCACCCCGCTGAATTCCCGGGACAGGAGCATATCCAGCGCAGTAAGAATATTTTTATGGTCATCCACTACCAGTATGTGGGCATCGCTCATAGGTGTAAAACTACGCTTATGGGAATGTAGATACAATAATATGTCCAATTATTTGACACTCGCCAGTCCGTTTCACATGAATAGCGCATGATCCTACAGCAATTTTTGATTATATTTGATGAGATATGAAAAATTTCCTGATTCTTTTCACCTTGCTGCTTACAGCTTGCTCGCAGGTGCCAGATTTCAAAACATTTCCTAAAATTGATGCACACGTTCATCTTGAAACCTCTGATGATTCCTTTGTGCCCTTGCTCAGGGATAATAATCTCCGGCTGCTGACACTGGTCACACGTTCTGTGAGTCAGCCTGAGATTGACAAAGAATTCAATTATGCCCGGGAGTTAACTGAAGGTCATCCGGGTTCAATCGCTTTTGCCACAACCTTTAGCATGGATGGTTTTGGAGAAGAGGACTGGGAGGAGAACACAATTGACTGGCTCAGTAAATGCTTTGATAAGGGGGCTATTGCGGTGAAAGTGTGGAAAGATATCGGAATGACTTTCAGGGATAGTGACAGTAGTTTTATTTTAATTGATGACCCACGGTTTGATCCGATATTCGATTTTATAGAATCCAGGGATAAAACGCTTGTGAATCACAATGGTGAACCTAAAAATTGCTGGCTGCCTTTTAATGAAATGACAGTCAGGGGCGACAGTAATTATTTTGCTAACAACCCTCAATACCATATGTATATGCACCCCGATTTTCCCTCTTATGAAGATCTGAATGCTGCCCGGGATCGCATGCTGGAAAAACATCCGAATTTGCGGTATGTAGGTTGTT
>JAOZLK010000547.1:0-451 GCA_029934875.1 Bacteroidales bacterium
CGATTGGGAAGAAATATATACAATTGTGAGCCGGGATATCATGAAATCCCGAAAAGAATAGGAAGCTTTGAAAAACTTTTCACGACTCGCTACAACACTGATTTTTGTCTTTTTGCTTTCGCCCCTGGTGATTGCGCAAACCGGGTTTAAATCCCTGGACTATCTGTACCGTATTTCAGGAACAAAAATTCTTTCCGGGCAACATAACGACCAGAAGCCTTATCATGGAGAGGCAACAGGACCCAGCTACTGGACAGATGAAGTCTATAAGCTTACCGGGAAATACCCTGCTCTATGGGGAGGTGATCTTTTGTTTCACGGAAAAAGTGAGCTGCGTTGGGACCTAACATATGAAGCTGAGAAACAATGGGAGAAAGGAGCGGTGATAAACCTCATGTGGCATGCATGTCCGCCAAACCAAACGGAACCCTGTAAGTGGGAGGGTGGAATA
>JAOZLK010000547.1:461-1359 GCA_029934875.1 Bacteroidales bacterium
TTCTTTGTCTGCCTCGGAATGGACCGACCTGCTTACAGAAGGAGGGGCCTTAAACACTGTATGGAAAAGCCGAATTGATAATGTCGCAGCGCCTTATCTGCAGCACCTTGAAGATAAGGGGGTTGAGGTAAGCTGGAGGCCTTTTCATGAACAGAATCAAACGCTTTTCTGGTGGAATTCCGGTGGAGCAGATAAAACCAAAGCCCTTTGGAAATTAAGCCATGACTATATGACCAATAACCTGGGTTTGAGCAATCTCATCTGGTCCTGGGATGTTCAGGACATTCATTCAAGTTATGCGCAATATAATCCTGGAGAGGAGTATTTTGATATGGCTGCTCTGGATATTTACAGTGACGGATATTCCAATTTAAAGTATTATAATTCTCTTGTTGAACAGGCTGATGGAAAGCCGGTTGCCTTTGGAGAGTGTTTTAAACTTCCCTCTGCATCAGTAATGAACAATCAGCCAAAGATGTCATTTTTCATGGTCTGGGCCTATGGCCTCTATGAAGATTTCAAGGGCGACGCAACAAATACAATACAACAAATCGTTGATACCTATAACAATCCCAGGGTTCTTACACTGGACGATATGCCTGGTTGGAATTCATTTTGCCCCTATGATGGTATTGTTCCTTCTTTACCGGGCCTTATAGAAGCGGAGAATTTTGGGATATGTGGCGCTGGAAACTCGTATGCTGATTCCGACACAATCAATGTGCCGGGCTACTACAGGGAAGATACAGGCGTTGATATTGATACATTGGATCCTGGTGGGTATTGTATTACCGACATAGAAAGTGGAGAGTGGACCAGATACCCTGTTCATATTGAAACGACAGCTACCTTTCTGCTCGAAATGGGTGTTGCATCAAATATGGATGACAGGCATTTC
>JAOZLK010000547.1:1369-3580 GCA_029934875.1 Bacteroidales bacterium
TTGAAGTGAATGATGTGGACATCACCGGCGCCGTAAATGTTCCAAATACAGGAGGAATACAGGTATGGGATACAATAAGCGTTCCCATTGACGTCCTCAGCACCGGGCTAAAGGATCTTCGCCTGGTGATGGATGCGGATGGATTCAGTATTGATTTTATGAAATTTGTCATGGGCAACATATCTCCCCATGCAACAATCACTGCTCCGGAAGACAATGCCTACTTTGTTGAATCTTCTGATATTACCATTTCAGTTGCTGCCACTGATCCGGATGGCGAGATTATACTGGTGGAGTTCTTTAATGGCCCCGATAAATTAGGAGAAGCAAGTTCTGAACCCTTTGAATTTCTCTGGGAGAAAGTTAGCATCGGGCAGTATTCTCTTGCAGCACTTGTTACCGATAACGAGGGTTTGAGTATTGTTACAGACACGGTTTATATATCTGTGCACGAAGCTGAGGGGCCCTTCCCGGGCCCGCCACATGCCATCCCTGGAAAAATTGAATGTGAAGATTACAATTTTGGAGGAGAAGGCATTTCATTTCATGAATTAAGTGCCGGGAATAAATTCCTTACTACTTATCGTGGTGATGATCCGGTCGATTTGGAAGATTGTGAAGATGAAGGGGGTGGGTATCACATAGGTGACTTTGAGGATGGGGAATGGCTTAATTATACTGTGGACGTCGCTGTACGGACTTTGTATGATATAGAAATAAGGTATGCAACAGACATGGATGGGGCAGGTATTTCCCTGAGTGTTGATGGCATGGCTCGTAGCGGGACAGTTCCCACTCCCAGTACCGGTGGCTGGCAAGAATTTACATCAGTTATTTTCAAAGGACTGTCATTGACCAAAGGAGAACATACGCTGAGGATGCATAGTGTAAAGGCTTATCCGAATATCAACTGGCTCAAATTCACTGAGTCTACGGTGGGCGTAGAACAGCTAACAGCCCCAGGGGCAATTGAACTTTCCCAGAATTACCCTAATCCATTCAGTCTTTCAACCAGCATTCATTATAAATTGGCGGCTTATTGTGAAGTAAGGCTTAGTGTATATAATCTTTTAGGAATGAAGGTCAGAAGTCTGCTTGATCAGCATCAGAATGCAGGGCTTCACCAGGTGGACCTCAATGCAGAAGATCTGGATCCGGGGGTTTATACCTATCGCCTTGAAGTAGGCCCGCAGGTTTACCAGAGGAGGATGATGCTTATTAAATAGATTGGGAGAAAATGTATACTTTTGTGAGCCAGGATATAGAACGATCCTGCAATACAAAATCTGAACCAGTAAGTGGTAATGACTAATTTTAAGGAAGGACTAAAAGCCGTAAAGGCCTTTGCATTTGACGTGGATGGAGTATTGAGTATGCCAGAGGTATATTTGCATCCGTCGGGAGACCTGATGAGAAGCATGAATACCAAGGATGGATATGCGCTGCAATATGCCGTGAAAAGGGGCTACCCCATTGCAATTATAACAGGTGGCACATCCGAATCTGTGGCTCAAAGGTTCAGAGGGCTGGGGATTACTGATATCTACCTGGCATCGTCCTGTAAGACAGACGATCTCACCGATTTCTTATTTAAATACGATCTTAAGCAGGAGGAGGTTCTTTACATGGGCGACGACCTGCCCGACTATGAAGTGATGAAACGGGCAGGGGTCCCCTGTTGCCCTTCCGATGCGGTTGATGAAATTAAATCTGCGGCTCACTACATATCACCCTTTGCAGGAGGAAAAGGTTGTGCAAGGGATGTAATCGAGCAGGTGCTCAGGCTACATGGCCGGTGGTTGGATGGAGAAGCATTTGTATGGTAAGATAAATAAGATGATCAATCACCTGAGATCCATATTCACCCTGGTCAGGTTTCCCAACCTGGCTATTATTGCTGCCACTCAGTATGCCATGAGGTACCTGATTATGGAGCCGCTTTTACCCAATTCAGACTTTCATCTGCAATTCGGGAACCTGCAATTTTTCCTTCTTGTGCTTTCCACAGTGTTCATAGCAGGGGCAGGTTACATCATAAATGATTATTTCGACACCCGCAGCGATATGATCAATAAACCGACCCGGGCCATCGGCGAAAAAACGGTATCGATTATCCGCCTGCAGGCGCGCGAGAGTGGCCTCACCCAATGGCAGGCAGCCAATGAATGCATCTCGCAGGGCAAGTTTACGGCAAGGGCAGGAACAGCCGTG
>JAOZLK010000074.1 GCA_029934875.1 Bacteroidales bacterium
AGAAAGCCGCCCTGATTGCCGGTGGTATCATCCCTCCAGGCATGGAGGGAGCAGGACTTCCTCTCACCGATTTGCTGGACCGCATGGTGGGTCCCGGGATGGGCTTCGAACTGGTGAGCCACGTGAACAACATCCCGAAGGGCTCCCGCCTTGCTGTATCCACCAACCTGCTGGCTTCCATGATTGCGCTTTTAATGCGGGCTACAGGACAAACCAGCTCGCTTACAGGGGCCCTTACGGAAGAAGAGAGGCGCCTGGTGGCGGCCCGTGCCATACTGGGAGAATGGCTTGGAGGGTCAGGAGGGGGCTGGCAGGATTCAGGAGGAATCTGGCCTGGAATCAAACTCATCAAAGGGGTCAGGGCTGGTCCCGGAGATCCCGAATATGGAAAAAGCAAGGGCCGCCTGCTACCCGATCACAGCATACTGGACATGGATGCGGTCAGCTCATCAAGCAGGCAGAAATTACAGGACAGCCTGGTGATGGTGCATGGAGGAATGGCATCCGATGTGGGACCCATCCTGGAAATGGTCACCGAAAAATACCTGCTTCGGTCGGAAGCCGAGTGGAAGGCCCGTGGTGAGGCGATCCGGCTCTTCGATCATGTGGTGGAGAAAATCAAGGAGGGAGACATTCAATCCATCGGACGCTTCACCCAGCAAAACTTTGCGGGCCCCATCCAGACCATTATTCCATGGACAAGCAGTGCATTCACTGAAGCACTCATCGACCGTGTTAAGAAAGAGTTCGGAGAAGATTTTTGGGGTTTTTGGATGATGGGTGGCATGTCGGGCGGAGGCATGGGCTTCATGTTTGAACCCTCGGTGAAGCATAAGGCTCAGCTACGCCTGCAGGAGATTCTTCGCGAGGTTAAAAAAGTCTATGAAAAGGCCGTTCCTTTTGCCATGGAACCTGTGGTTTACGAGTTCAGCATAAACGAAGAGGGTTCGGTCTCGCAGCTGCTCAGGGGCGAGAAAGCGCTGATGTCGCAATGGTACTACATCCTTAAATCGCCCGCTCTTCTCAAAAAAGATATCTCCGCCCTGACCAGGACACAAAGAATGGAACTGCAGCACCTGGGGCAAGAATCTAAATCGGGCAAAGACTATCAAGAGCTTGTTTCAGGGCTCTACGAAAGGATGATCCCACGTGCAGAAACCGAAGCAAAGGGTGAACAAACACTTTCGGATCTTCTTGAAGCCTATGGATTTGACAATGAGATGCACCAGCAGATCAGGGCCGATTACAAGTCCGGCAGGATCGGGCTCTCCCAGAACCGCCTGCCGCTTAGCTCTGTGATCAAAGATGTGGGACCCGATGAGCTTACAACACCCGATGAGAAGATGTATGCTTCACATGTGGAAGCCGGGAAGAAAGCTCTGAAAGAGGGGAAGCTGGCCATCATCTCCCTGGCCGGTGGAGCAGGCAGCAGATGGACCCAGGGAGCAGGTGTGGTAAAATCCCTTCATCCCTTTATACGTTTTGCAGGAAAACACAGAAGCTTTATTGAGCTTCACCTGGCGAAAAACAGGAAAATCTCCCAGGAAAACGAATGTGAAATTCCCCACGTGCTTACCACCAGTTTTCTCACTCATGACGCCATCAGGGAGTTTCTTGATCATTTTGAATCCTTTGGTCACAGGGGCCCCCTCTACCTTTCACCGGGCCGTTCTATTGGTCTGCGCCTGGTTCCCACAGAAAGGGAACTCAGGTACCTCTGGGAGATACTTCCCCAGCAGATTCTGGATATTCAGGAGCAAAAAGTTCGTGAAAGCCTGAATAAGGCCCTGATCTCCTGGGCAAAGGAGTCGGGCGAAGGGGAAGACTACAGGGATAACCTGCCTCACCAGTGTGTTCATCCTGTGGGACACTGGTATGAGATTCCCAATATGATGCTGAACGGAACCCTGCACAGGCTGCTCAGTGAGAATCCGGGTCTCGAACACCTGATGGTCCACAATATTGATACACTGGGGGCCAACGCCGATCCGGCTGTTTTTGGACTTCACCTGGCCAATAAGGGGGGCGTGACCGCCGAGGTCATTACCCGGAGCTTGAACGACCGGGGAGGCGGACTGGCTAAGGTGAATGGAAGGATAAGGATCATCGAGGGACTGGCATTGCCCGACGAGAAAATCGAATTCGAATTAAGTTATTATAATACAGGCACCTTCTGGCTTGATATACAGAAGATCCTGGATATTTTCGAGTTGTCGCGCGATGACCTGGCCAATGAGGATCTGGTTCGAAGCGCGGTTCGAAGAATGTCACGCAGGATGCCAAGCTATATGACCATTAAAGATGTGAAGAAAAGATGGGGAAAGGGCCAGGAGGATGTATTTCCGGTGGCCCAGTTTGAAAAACTGTGGGGTGACATGACTGCCTTACCTGACCTGGATTGTAACTACCTTTCGGTTTCCCGGATGCGTGGTCAACAACTCAAGGAGGTTTCCGAATTGGACGGCTGGCTACGTGATGGTTCTGCAGGATATATTCAGCAGCTTTGCGGATATTAGCTCTCAATTTTTCAGAAACTGACAATATGTCAAGCAAATGGCATTGGCTCAATATTTGACCTCTTTGGGGCAATATTATTGTATTTAAATAAGAGCAAAGAGATGGCCGATAAGACAAAACTTACTGATAGTCAGAAAGATAAAAAGACTGAGCTTGAAGAAACCCTAAGCCAGGAGGAAGTCCAAAACGAGACCTCAAAGGAGGAAGCGTCTGAAGAGAACGATGAAAAGGAGCTAAGAGAGGAAAAAAAGGAGCCCACTGCTGAGGAAAAGCTGGCAGAATTGCAGGATCGATACCTGCGTTTGTCAGCCGAGTATGACAATTTTCGTAAAAGAACACTTAAGGAGAAGATTGACCTGCAGAAGAGTGGTAACGAAAATCTCTTGAATTCCCTGCTGCCGGTGGCCGATGATTTCGATCGAGCCATGGGTGTTGTTGATGAAGCAACAGATATTAAGGCAGTAAAGGAAGGGCTGAAACTCATTTCCGGAAAATTCTCCGGCTTCCTTGCCCAACAGGGAGTCAAGGAGATTGATGCCGTGAAGAAGAAATTCGATACTGACCTGCACGAGGCGATTACCAAAATCCCTGCACCCTCAAAAAAGATGAAGGGTAAGGTAGTGGATGTGGTACAAAAGGGTTATTACCTGAATGACAGGGTACTGCGATTCGCAAAAGTGGTAATAGGAGAATAAATCAGCGCTTAATAAAAGCATATGGCAAAAAGAGATTATTACGAAATACTGGGCCTGTCCAAAAGCGCTTCGCAGGAGGAAATCAAAAAGGCATACCGACAGTCAGCGATTCAGAACCACCCGGACAAGAATCCCGGTGACAAGGCCGCAGAGGAGCGGTTTAAGAAGGCTGCTGAAGCTTACGAAGTGCTGTCGGACGATCAGAAACGTCAGAAGTACGATCAGTTCGGTCACGCTGCCTTTGAGAATGGCGGCGGAGGTGGTTTCCATGGCGGAGGTATGTCCATGGATGATATCTTCTCCCAGTTCGGGGATATTTTCGGAGGCTTTGGAGGATTCGGAGGTTTTGGCGGATTTAGCGGATCGGGTGGATCGGGCCGCGGGGGTGGCATCACCAAGGGTTCCAACCTCAGGGTAAAGGTTAAACTGAACCTGAAGGAGGTTGCCAATGGTGTTGAGAAAAAGATCAAGGTAAAAAAGTATGTTGCCTGTCAAACCTGCGATGGATCGGGTGCAAAAAATGGCACCGCGAAAGATACTTGCGGCACCTGCCGTGGTAATGGCCAGGTGACCCGGGTAACCAACACCTTCCTGGGCCAGATGCAAACGGCCTCCACCTGTCCCACCTGTCATGGTGAGGGCACCACCATCAGCCAGAAATGTGAATCATGCTACGGTGAGGGGATCGTTAAGGAGGAGGAAGTGATCAAAATCAATATCCCGGCCGGAGTAGCCGAGGGTATGCAGGTGAAGTTGACTGGCAAGGGTAATGCTGCCAGGCGCGGCGGGGTCAATGGCGACCTGCTGGTGATCATCCATGAAGAAGAGCACCCAGATCTTACCAGGGATGGAAGTGACCTGATCTATAGCCTCTACCTGAGCGTTCCCCAGGCCACCCTGGGAGCAACCGTGGAAATTCCTACCGTGGAGGGCAAGGCTAAAATAAAAATCGAACAGGGAACACAGCCCGGAAGAATCCTGCGCCTGAGGGGTAAAGGGGTGCCGGAGGTGAATGGCTATGGCCGGGGCGACCTGCTGGTACAGATCAATGTCTGGATACCAAAAACACTGGATAAGGAAGAGAAGAAAATATTTGAAAAGATGGAGCATTCCGATAGCTTTACACCACGGCCAGACAAGTCTGAAAATGGCTTTTTCAACCGGGTGAAAAACTTTTTCGAATGAACCGAGCCTACGAGCCCAGCGGAGCTAATCTTATCACTGCCGATTCGGTTGTCAAGGACTACAATGGCCACAGGGCACTGAACAAGGTATCACTAAAGGTTCCGGAAGGAAGCATTTACGGATTACTGGGACCAAACGGGGCAGGGAAAACCACCATGCTGCGTATCATCAACCAGATCACCGCACCCGATGAGGGAGCGATTCTTTTCCGCGACAAGCCCATTGGGAGTGAGCACATATCACAGATCGGCTACCTCCCCGAAGAACGCGGCCTTTACAAAAAGATGAAGGTTGGAGAACAGGCACTCTACCTGGCCAGGCTGAAGGGCTTGAGCCGGCAGGAAGCACTCAGTCGTTTAAAGTTATGGTTCGAGAAGTTCGAAATTGGTAGCTGGTGGGATAAGAAGGTGGAGGAACTTTCCAAGGGAATGGCACAAAAGGTACAATTCATCATCACCGTGCTGCACGAACCCTCCCTGCTTATTTTTGACGAACCTTTCAGCGGATTTGATCCCATTAATGTAAACCTTCTCAAAAACGAGATCCTCCAGATGAGAGAAAGGGGAGCAACCATTATCTTTTCCACACACAACATGTCGTCGGTGGAGGAACTTTGCAATCACATCACCCTGATTAATCAATCGGAAGTAATACTCCAGGGAGAAATCAACGAGGTAAGGGATCGCTACAGGGCCAACAAGTTCAGGGTACATTTTAAAGGAGAGCCGGAGAAGCTTAGCAGGGGACTGGAAACAGGATTCGAACTGCTGCAGATGGATGAGAATGGCAGGGGCCAGGAGGCAACCATCCAGGTCACCCGGGATGGAGGCTCCAACGAATTGCTTAAAAACCTGGTCCATATTACCGAGGTAAAAGCTTTCCATGAGATCCTACCCAATATGAACGATATCTTCATCCAGGTTGTGAATAAGGCAAGCAAGAAAAACGTGCAGCCATGAAGAGCATGATATCACTGATCATTAACCGGGAGTACATGACCCGGATCCGGAAGAAATCATTCATTGTCATGTCCATCCTGGGGCCCTTTATTTTTGCGGCCTATGTACTGATCCCCATGTATTTTGCCACCATGGAGGATAAGGATGAAAAAAAGGTGGTGGTACTGGATGAATCCAAAATGTTCACCGAGTACGGACCCAATGGAGCCTCTTGCGTAATTCCCGACAGGGAGTTCCTGAAATTCGAAATCATTGAAGGAGTTCCCCTGGAAACCTTCAAAGAGGGCTTCGATCAATCGGGTTACTATGCCATCCTCTTCATTCCCAAAAACCTTATGTCGTCCGAATCGTCCCTGATCTACTCCACCAAACAGGTTTCCCTTGAGGTGAGCGAGCACATCAGGCGATCCATGGAAAATGAGATCGAACACCTGAAGCTGGCCGCCAACGACATTCACGACATCGAACGGATCCTGGCTGAAGTGGAGACCTCGCTCAACCTGCGCAGCATTAAGTGGACCAAAGACGGAGATACCCAGGAGACCCATACAGGAGTGGTTATGGGCGTAGGCTACATGAGTGGCCTGCTGATCTTTTTCTTCATCTTCTTTTTCGGATCGCAGGTAATGCGCGGGGTGATTGAAGAGAAAGTGAGTCGAATTATTGAAGTGATTATCAGCTCTGTGAAACCCTTCCAACTTATGATGGGCAAGATCATTGGCGTAGGTCTCACAGGCCTGACGCAGTTCATCATCTGGATAGTCCTCTCCATGGTTCTGATTACCGGTCTGAAGGCTGCCTTCTTCCCTGAACTGAACCAGACGCCCACAGAACAGGTGGTGGGATCAGATCTGTTCATGGATGGACAGAGTGAAGTTGCCCCTGCTGCTGCCGGATCGGTTCTTTCGGGAGACGACATGGATGCAGCCATGGAAATATTTGCATCCCTCAAAAACATCAACCTTGGGCTGATGGTTGGGGCATTCCTGTTCTACTTTATTTTCGGCTACCTGCTGTATGCGGCCATGTTTGCCGTTGTAGGATCGATGGTCGACAACGAAACTGACACTCAACAGCTGGTCCTGCCGGTAATTCTGCCCCTGATCCTTGGCATTTATGTAATGATCAGTGCCATGAATAATCCCGACGGGGCTCTGCCCTTCTGGTTCAGTCTGATCCCTTTTACTTCGCCGGTGGTAATGATGGTTCGGATCCCCTTCGGGGTACCCTGGTGGCAGATAGCAGTATCCGGAAGCCTGCTGATCGCGACCTTCGTAGCCATGACATGGGTGGCAGGAAAAATCTATCGCACCGGCATCCTTATGTACGGTAAAAAAATCACTTACAAGGAGATCTGGAAATGGCTACGCTACAGTTCCTGATTTTTTTAACATGAGAATTCACGATGATCGCGATACTTGATTTTGGGACCAATACCTTCAATTTGCTCATAGCCGAGCGAAAGGACCGCAGTTTTAATATTATTTTCACCAGCAAGGAGCCTGTAAAGCTGGGCCGCGGAGGAATTCAGATCAATCGCATCACTCCGGCCGCCTTCGAAAGGGGCTATGCGGCCATCCAGAACCATATGGGAAGCATTGAAAAATATGAAGTGACGGAGGTGCGTGCCTTTGCCACTTCGGCCATCCGTAATGCCAGTAACGGACAAGAGTTCGTAGAGGAAGTGGAAAAACGCTTCGATTTCAGGGTGAGGGTAATCCCTGGTGATCGTGAGGCTACGCTGATTTACAAAGGGGTCAGGCAGGCCTACTCCATGAACCATAAAAAGGCGATGATACTCGACATTGGCGGGGGAAGCAATGAATTTATCATTTGTGATGAGCAGGGAATCAGCTGGAAGCACAGCTTTGAGCTGGGCATGGCAAGGATCCTGGAGCTTTTCGAACTTTCAGATCCCATCACTTATGAGGAGATTCATGCGCTGGAAGCCTATTTCAAACATGAGCTTGGCCCCCTGCTGGATGTTGTAAAAAAAGAAAAACCACAGACGCTGATAGGAGCATCGGGGTCTTTTGACACCTTTTACGCCATGGTCAGAATGCAGGCAGGGATGGTCGAAGATGTGGGGCACAGCCGCCTTATTTCCATGCTTGATTTTCGACGAATCCGTGAGCAACTGCTTCGTTCCACTAACGCAGAGCGGATGAATATGCCAGGGATGGAGCCGGTTCGGGTGGATATGATTGTGCCTGCGGCGATTTTTGTTAGTTTTGTGATACGTCAGTGCAACATCAAACAGCTGGTTCAATCGGATTTTGCCCTCAAGGAGGGAGTAATCTCTGAGCTGGTCGGTATCTGATCCTCGCAGGCGAACTCCCGGACCGTACACCTGCTCCGGAAAACAAAGAAAGACATGGCAAATATTCTTGTAATAGACGACGAAAGAAGCATCCGGAATACGCTCAAAGAGATCCTGGAGTATGAAAAGTTTACGGTCGATTTGGCTGAAAACGGTATTGAAGGGCTGGAGAAATATAAAAAAGGAAGCTACGACATTGTCCTGTGCGACATTAAGATGCCGGAGATGGATGGCCTGGAGGTACTGGAGAAGCTCTTTGAAGCGGATGGTGATGCGCAGGTGATTATGATATCGGGTCATGGGAGTGTTGACAATGCCGTAGAGGCAATTAAAAAGGGGGCCTACGATTTTATTGAAAAGCCCCTGGATCTTAACCGCCTGCTGATTACTGTCCGGAATGGCCTGGACAAAACCAGCCTGATCTCCGAAACCCGGGTACTGAAAAAAAAGGTAGCAAAAGGTTATGAGATGATTGGAGAATCCAAGGCCATTGAGCACATCAGGGAGATGATCGAAAAGGTAGCTCCCACCGATGCCCGGGTAATGATCACCGGCTCAAACGGAACCGGTAAGGAACTGGTGGCACGTTCCCTGCATGAGAACAGTTTACGTTCAGGGGCGCCGTTTATTGAGGTAAATTGTGCAGCCATCCCCTCCGAGCTGATCGAGAGCGAATTGTTCGGACATGAGAAGGGAGCTTTCACCTCGGCTATCAAACAGCGAAAAGGCAAATTCGAACAGGCCGACGGCGGCACCATCTTCCTGGATGAGATTGGCGACATGAGCCTTTCAGCCCAGGCTAAGGTTTTACGCGCTCTGCAGGAGAACAAAATCTCGAGGGTGGGTAGTGACAAGGACATCAATGTGAATGTTCGGGTACTTGCTGCCACCAATAAGAACCTGAGGGAGGAGATCGACAAAAGCCAGTTCAGGGAGGACCTTTATCACCGCCTCAGTGTAATTCTGATCCATGTGCCTTCACTTAACGAACGCCTGGAGGATATTCCGATACTGGCTGATCACTTCAATGCCCTCATCTGTGAGGAGTACGGCACCCAGCCCAAAAAGATCACCAATGATGCCATCAAGGAGCTTAAGAAGATTACCTGGACCGGTAACATCCGTGAATTCCGGAATGTATTGGAGCGTCTGATCATCCTTTGCGACAAGGAAATCACCGGCAAGGATGTGCTCAGCTTTGCCCAGCCAATCTCCAGGTAGTGCGCAGGGCTCAGGGCTCAGGGGATAGGGCTCAGTACGCAGGGGATAGGTTATAGTACTGAGAACTGAGAACTTATTCCTCCGGGCGTAGAATCTCATCGAGCATCACCTGGTAGATATCATGGTTATCCTCCCCATCGTCGGTGCCGATGCGCTCAAAGAAGTAAATTTCATAGAGGTAAGCACCCAGAACTGTAAAGGGTTTCTTGTCCCTGGTCAGATGAATAATTCTGAAGTTTTCATTGTCCATAAGGTTCTCCAGCGGAAGTCTTCCCTCGTTGGGACTGAAGTGGGCATCCCAGATCACAATTTCCCCCTCTTTGATATTTTCTTCCGGATGCTCCCTGTTATGGACAAACTGATGTGAAACCGAATCGTCGTAAGGATCAAGTTTCATGAAATGAGTAAAGAAAGGATTATAGTAATAAAACCTTCTCCCTGCAAATTCAGAATCCACGTACCAGTCAGATGCCACCTTCACCACGCGTTGGGTACCCACGAGGGGCACCGGAATTTTATAGACCTTAAAGGGAATCGTGAGCAGGAAAATGCTGAGTAAAACCGTGGCAATACCCTTTACCAGTTTTGGGACGGGAATAATCTCCAGTAGCTTGCTCCACCCAAGTATACCAAGCAGCGTTGCAGAAGGAAGAACAGCAACAATCACCCGTATCATTCCCACTGAATTCCCCATGCCTCTCCACCAAATATAGCTGTGTGCTGACAGATAAACCATAAATGGCAAATAAACCACCAGCATCTCCATCAGCCATGTTTTTCTGACCTCTTTCCTCCTCTCCCTAGGCTCTGACAGGGGCCTGAGAGCCCATGCTATCAATCCGACAGAGGCCAAAAATACCGTTGGAATTCCGAGGATGTACTTGGAGGCCTTTACATAGTGAAACAACTCTCCGCTTCCATAGATATCTTTGGCACCCCCGGTATAGGGCATGTTGTTAATCACCCAGAAAAGATCGTCATAATAGAAACTGCCCACGATGCTGTAAAAAACAAAGCCAAGAAAAAGAAAGGGGATCGCTTTCCACTCTTTCTGCCAGGCAAAGGCCAGCATAAAAAGGGGTATAATAGCAATGGCCTCCGTTCGTATGAAGGGCAGGAAGGAAAGTAAAACCGCAGACCAGATATACTTTTGTTTGAAAAATAAAAAGATGGTGAGAACAAGAACAAGACTGGCCAGTATTTCGGTCATGCCACTCAACATAAGTACTGAGTAAAGTGGCGATGAAAGCAGGAGGAAGATGCCGAACACAGGCATGGAAAACTTCAATAATCTGGCAGTCCGGTAGGTAAAATATGCCGTCGCTGTCCCGCAAAGCACGTTGAAGATCCTGATTCCGTTAAAACCGAATTGGGCAAAGGGCGAAGAGATGGCCGTAAAAAATGGTTTACCCCAGTGATAAAGAAAGAAATCTGGAAACCTAAAAGCATACCTGGAGCGGCGGTAATGCCCGATATCGTCGGCCCCACCATGGGTTCCATCTGACAAAAATACCAGGATGGCATAGAAAATGAGGATGCCCAAAAGAATGGCCGGAACCAGGTATTTCTCATATTTCCGGACCTGCTTTAGATTATTGGTCATTTGTAAACTCTTTTTGAGAATAATCCATATTTAACAATGCAGTATATGGCCCTGAATCCATCTTTCCAATTGATTTTCTTCCCTTCTTCGTAGGTCCGTCCATAATAGGAGATCCCTACCTCATAAATCCTGATGCCCGGGATGCGAGAAATCTTTGCTGTCACCTCTGGTTCAAAGCCAAAACGGTTTTCCCGGAGATACACTTTCTTGATTGTTTCCGACCGAAACATCTTATAGCAGGTCTCCATATCGGTAAGGTTCAGGTTATTGAACATATTGGATAAGAAAGTAAGCATGCTGTTTCCAAGGGAATGCCAGAAAAATAAGATTCGGTGAGGCTTGGATCCCATGAAACGGGATCCATAAACCACATCAGCATGGCCATTTATAATAGGCTCAAGAAGCTCCTTAAACTCCCTTGGATCATACTCCAGGTCCGCATCCTGTATCACCAGGAATTCACCAGTGGCCTCTTCGATACCCTTACGTATTGCAGCCCCTTTTCCCATATTCTTCTCCTGGTGAATCAGGCTAATGGGGGCTTTAGAATGTGCTGCTATATACTCTTCAATAATCGTTTTTGTCCCATCTGTGGAGCAATCGTTGACAATGACCATTTCAGTTCCAATATCTCCCAGATCCAAATCCAGAATAACATCCAGTATCATCGAAATGGTTTTTTCCTCATTATATACAGGAATTACAATGGAAAGAGTTGCTGGTGTACTCATGGTTCAGAATTTTATCACTTTAGTCAATATTTTCTATTTTGAAGATCTCCGTATTCCCGATCTCGCCTATTTTATCGCCTAGCAAAGCCTCGATGTTTTCATCCTTGAAGCGTTCCCTGGAGCCCAGAATTAAATACTCAATACCACCCTCCTTCAGGAGTGGGATTCGTTCCTCCAGGGACATATGCTTCAGACGTTTAAAATCGGTCACTCCCTTTCGGT
>JAOZLK010000548.1 GCA_029934875.1 Bacteroidales bacterium
CCATGAACGATTCCTGGGGATTCAAAATAAAAGACACGGATTGGAAAAGCCCTGAAGAGGTTTACGAAAAATTGCTTGATATCAATGGTAAGGGTGGAAACTTCTTATTAAATGTAGGACCTGATGGTAAAGGTGAAATTCCGGAAGCATCTGTTGATATTTTACTGGAAGTTGGCAAAATGTTAAAATGGTAAAGGTCCAGAGCTCCTCACTACCACCATGATTTGATCTGCCAGCACGATTGGCCTGCTTGAAGTTGATTGATTTCACAGGTTCATCCAGTTCAAGTTTTAAAATCTCTTCAATATCCTGAGCTATTTTCCTGAGCTGAGCAACTAATCCATGTTTTGCAACAAGTAAAAAACTGTTGACTTCTATTTTGATATTTCATAATTTTTATGGTTCACTGCATATGGGCCATACTCATATCCAATAATTCCCCCATTACTATGCATTTTTTTTCTAATTTTTTTTTGATTCTCCCCAAAGGGCTTGAAATGAGAAGGGCATTATCATACCGCACCCTGACAATGCAATTGGCCCTGTCGGCACTCCTGGTCTTTATTCCGGAAGCCGGAGCTAAGATTATTTATGTCGGTCCCAATGAAACCTACGACAACATTATGTACGGCCTCACCGCGGCTGATCCTGGTGATACAGTTATGGTCAGGGACGGCGTTTATGTTCAGGATATCAAGATAAGGGAAGGGGTGGTCCTGATGGCTGAAAACAGGCATGGTGCAATTATCGGAGACAGATCAGATACCCGCGCAATGATTTCTATTCGCCAGGCTGCGTTGGATGGGGCCGTCATCGATGGCTTTAAGTTTGCTCCCGGTAACTATGGCTCTATTTTCGTAGGTGACAATAACTTTGATGATGTACCAAGCAATTGTGTCATAAAAAATAACCTTATCGAGGGCCGTAAAAATGGCATTATTGTTTCTCTTACAGCCATTAACACAAGCATAATCGGAAATACCCTAAGGGAATGTGAAAGTGCCATTATATACAGAGGATGCAGTAAAGGGTTGATAGAAGACAACACACTGGAGGAGTGTGCGGGGTGGGGCATCTTTTTCACCGAGGAGGACTGGCCTTATGAGCCCGAAACTGTTTTGGTGAGGGGAAACACAATCAGGAACAACCAGCAGGGAGGGATTGGGATAGAAAGGCCCAATGTCAGAATGGAGAGAAACCTGGTAGATGGTAACCTCTTGGGTATTGGAACCAACAGTGGAAAGCATGGTATCGTTTTGAGAGACAGCAACAGGGTGGTTAACAATATTGACCACGGTATTTACATTGAAAATGGAGTCGATGCCATTATCAGCAGCAATATCATTCTCGGAAATGGCCTTCGTGGAATACAAAGCAATGGGAATATTAGCGTTTCCGGGAATTTCATTGAGAGCAATGGCGAATTTGGAATTTTCCTTTCATCGGGCAATGCCAATATAAGCTGGAATGAAATTACCAGCAATGGAAT
Organism: Bacteroidales bacterium; assembly: GCA_029934875.1. Lineage (GTDB taxonomy): Bacteria > Bacteroidota > Bacteroidia > Bacteroidales. The sequence goes on from JAOZLK010000548.1 coordinate 1,490, forward strand.
TCATGGCATCGAGGTCACGGGAGATGCCGGGGAGGTGGAGATCAGGAAAAACCTGATTAATAACAATCAGGAGATGGGACTTATGATCCATTCAGGGTGCCTCATACTGGAGAACCAGGTTGGAGAAAACAGAATACATGGAATAATGGTAAGCGAATCTGCCACCGGTGTTCAAATCTCCGGAAACGTAATTACCGGCAATAGAATTCATGGCATCGAGGTCATGGGAGGTGCCGGGGAGGTGGAGATCAAGAGTAACCTGATTAATAACAATCAGGAGATGGGACTTATGATCCATTCAGGGTGCCTCATACTGGAGAACCAGGTTGGGGAAAACAGAATACATGGAATAATGGTAAGTGAATCTGCTACCGGAGTTCAAATCTCCGGAAACGTAATCACCGGCAACTGGAACGGTGTGGATGAGACCTATTACTCCAGTGGAGTTTCGATCGAAGGATCGGCCCGGGTTGAAAATAATAGTATCCGGAGTATGGACCTGAGCGGTATTGATGTCCGGTCTCCGGCTACAGGCGTGACACTGAACCAAAATAAGATAGAAAATAACGGAGCGGGAATAGTCGTTCGAGACGGCACTGGTGAGGTAATCATTTCGGGCAACATTATTTCCGACAACAAGGAGGGCGTTTATTCAAGGGGTGGGCCCAAATTGAGGAACAATACCATTCAAAACAACGATGAATACGGGATCAGGATCTTGAACGAAAGCATCGACCTGGGCAATGCTGAGTCGGCAGATAGCGGAATGAACGTCATCCTGAATAACACGAAATGGAATCTTATTAATGATACTCCGGCAGAAATTCCGGCATTTTGTAATTACTGGGGCCTGAACTCGGCAGTGGAGATTGATTCCACAATCAGGGACAATGACGAGGACGACATGGCAGGACCTGTTCTTTTTGAACCTTTCCTTTTTGAACCGGGCCTGGGATTCCCCTATGAATTTATACCCGGACCTTTCAATAAAGACGGAGGGTGTTTGCGGGTCTATCCAAATCCTGTCAGGCGGAGCACAAGTATAGAATTCATACTCAGGGAAGAGGGAAGTGTGAACCTGGTAATAATGGATACTTCAGGAAAAATCGTTCGATCACTCGTGTCCGGTCAATTCTGTTTTCCAGGGAAACATTCCGTGCAGTGGGATGCGTGCTCCGATTCGGGTAAGATGGTCACCGGCGGGCCGTTCCTGGTCGTTCTGAAACTCAAACAAGGTATATTTTCACGAAAGATCATCAAACTGTGATGATGTTAAATTTTGGGACCTCACCTTCTTCAAATCCACTATCACCTGCCCTGAGTGTGGCTTTTCATGGTTCATCCAGTTCAAGTTTTAGAATCTCTTCAAGATCCGTATCGATTTTCCTGAGCTGGGCGACTAATCCATGTTTTGTGCGGATGTAGGTGCTTACCAGGAAAACGATGACCATCAAGGCATAGAAAGGAATCATCTTCGCAGAAAGGAAGGGAATGCCTGCTGACAGGAAGACTCCTATAATCATAAAAGGCGCAAGAATCAGGCTATGCTTTGTGATTTTCAGTTTGTACTTCTCTACTAATTTCAGTTGCTTGCTTACTGAGAGTACAGACTCATTGAAGTTCAGTCTTTCGATGAGCAAGTAGACGCGTATTGCCCAAATGTATGTCAATATGCTGAGTGAACCGAAAAGTGCGATGCCCAGTACTACATCGAATTTAAAAGAGAATTCAATTCGAGGTGCTACGATGAAAACAATACCTATCAGGGGAAGAATCAGACCGGCAAGTGTTCTGATTTTCATCCAGTCGATTCTCTTTTCAGTATTCGCAATCAAGAGCTTTCTGAGTAAGACCTGATTTATCCTGGTGCTCTCGACAAGTTTCTGCTCATGCTGAGACCAAATGCTCCTTAGTTCATCCAATTCCATAGTGATCTAGTTTTGAATTTACCCTGTTCCTCAGTTGTTCTTTTATTCTTAATAGGCGGGTTCCCACATTGGTTTTTGAGATACCTGTGATTTCGGCGATTTCATCATGCTTATAGCAATCCAGATATTTTCGCTTTGCCTTTAAAAACTGGGACTGCA
>JAOZLK010000075.1 GCA_029934875.1 Bacteroidales bacterium
GAAGAGGAAGGCCTGGATATTTATGAACATGGCGAATCTGCTTACAACTAAGCCTGAACCTAAGCACTTGTATCAGAGGCTGCCTCTTTCGAGACAGCCTCTTTTGCGTAAAATGGGGAAAGGTAAACAGGGGCCCTCTTCTTACATTTTATAAGATATTAACATAATATCTGTGTCAAAACATAACAAACACATAAGCTCCTCGTGTTGATTTATCATTTTTTGCCTATATTTGCAGCATTAAAAAAAAGCATGAAATCTTATTCTCACCGGGTAAAAAAGTACGGAAATAAAAGGATTAGTCGATCCTCATGAGAATGGTATGAACTGAATCACAGAAAGCCGTTCTCCAGATAAAGGGAACGGCTTTTTTGTAAATATTAGTGGGTATGATACAAGAAAGACCGGATAAGGCAGGGCTTTACAGGAGCGAATTCGAACATGACAATTGTGGAATTGGATTCGTGGCGCATCTGAAAGGGAAGAAATCACATGATATTATCAATCGTGGACTTGAAACCCTTGTGAATATGACCCATCGCGGAGCTGAAGGAGCTGACAGCAAAAGTGGGGACGGTGCAGGTGTAATGATCCAGATTCCCAGGGACTTCCTGCTAATAAAGGGATATGAGATTCCCCATGAAGGAGAATATGGAACAGGATTGGTGTTCCTTCCCCGGGACAAGGCTGAGGCTAAACAGTGTGAGGAGATCCTGGTTAAGATTGTACTCGACGAAGGAGTCAGACTCATTGCATTCAGGGATGTTCCCACAGACAACAGCACTATCGGAGAGATAGCACGGGAGACAGAGCCCCTTATTCGCCAGATTCTGGTGTCTGCCGATTTGCCGCAGGATGAGCTGGAAAGAAAACTATATATCATCAGGAAGCGTGCAGAAAAGCATATTTCCTCATCAACAATGGAGCAGAAGCACTATTTCTACATCCCCAGCTTATCTACAAAGGTCCTGATATACAAAGGAATGCTCACCTCGGAACAACTTGGAGAATACTTCCTCGACCTGCAGGACAGCAGGATGGAAAGCGCCATTGCACTGGTCCATTCCCGCTTTAGCACCAACACCTTTCCCAGCTGGGATCTTGCGCAGCCCTTCAGGATGCTTGCACACAACGGCGAGATCAATACAGTGAAAGGGAACAGACTCTGGATGGAGGCACGTGAATCGATCCTGAAATCGGATGTCCTGGGTGATCTGGAGAAGCTTTACCCGGTCATTCAGCCCGATATGAGTGATTCGGCTTCTCTGGATAATGTACTGGAGTTCCTGATCATGAGCGGCAAATCACTGCCTTATGCCATGTCCATATTAATTCCTGAATCATGGAATGATAAAAATCCCATATCCCCGGAATTGAAAGCTTTCTTCCAGTATCACTCAGCCTTTATGGAGCCCTGGGATGGCCCGGCCTCCCTGATCTTCAGCGATGGTAGATACATTGGAGGCATGCTTGACAGAAACGGGCTACGGCCATCCAGGTATGTGATCACCAAAGACGATATGATGGTAATGGGCTCCGAAGTGGGTGTCCAGAGTTTCCCAGCTGCTGACATCCGTGAAAAAGGAAGACTAAAACCGGGTAAAATTATCCTCGTGGATGTGAAAGAGGGGAAAATATTCAGAGATGAGGAACTGAAAGAAGAGCTTGCCTCCAAACAACCCTATCTGAAATGGATCAATAAAAACATGGTGAATCTGGAAGAGATTCAAGCCGGGAACATGGTTCCTCCGGGCCTCGGTGAGCATTTCAATGAGTACCTCACTTCCTTCAACTATAGCCGTGAGGATATAGAATCCATCATCAAATCCATGGCCAATACGGCCAAGGAGCCCATCTCTTCCATGGGTAATGATGTCCCTCCCACCGTACTAAGTAAAAAGCCCTACAGGCTGTTTTACTACTTTAAACAACTCTTTGCCCAGGTAACCAACCCTGCCATTGACCCTATCCGTGAGGAAATGGTCATGACCCTAACGGGCTACCTGGGATCATTGCAGGACAATGTCCTGAGCGATACCCCGGATCATGTAAAAATGGTGAAATTCAAAAGTCCGGTGATCGACAACACCTATTTCCAGGTGGTTAAAAACCTTCGTTACAAAGGATTTTCAAATGAGGTAATCACCATGCATTTTTCTGCCGCTGAAGGAGCTGCCGGACTCGAAAAGGCTCTTGCGGACATTTGCCAGCAGGCTGAAACGGCAGTTGATAATGGCCACAACTACATCATATTAACAGACCGGGATATAAGTGAAGACAGAGCTCCCATCCCATCCCTGATGGCAGTATCTGCTGTGCATCATCACCTGATCAATTGTAGAAAACGAATGCAGATTGATATTGTGGTTGAATCGGCCGAACCCCGTGAAGTAATGCATTTTGCCCTACTCTTCGGATACGGTGCCAGCATTATAAATCCCTATATGAGCTTTGCTGTTATCGAGCAGCTGGTTAATACAAAAGCAATTCAGCAGGATTATGAGAAAGCCCAGTGGAATTATATTCATGCCATTAACAAGGGCCTTTTGAAGATATTGTCTAAGATGGGCATAAGCACACTCAGGAGTTACCGCTCGGCCCAGATCTTCGAGGCCGTCGGGATCCATACAGATGTGGTTAATAAGTATTTTGAAGGAACCGTCTCCCGAATAGGGGGAATCGGGCTGGAAGAGATCGCAGAGGAAGTACTGATTCCGCACCGAAGGGCCTACACCGAAGATGTACACTCCATGATCCTCACTGAAGGTGTCTACTCCTTCAGGAAAAACGGAGAGCAACATGCATGGAACCCGGAAACAGTGGGACTCCTGCAATGGAGCACCCGCAAAAATGACTATGCTAAATATAAGGAGTATGCTGCAGTGGTTGACTGTGAAACCACCAAACCTTCCTTTTTAAGGGGCATGCTCAACTATAAACGGAATCCAATTCCCATTGAGGAAGTGGAGCCCGTGGAGGCGATCATGAAACGTTTTGTAACCGGAGCCATGTCTTACGGTTCCATAAGTCGGGAAGCCCATGAGGCCCTCGCCATTGCTATGAACCGAATCGGGGGAAGAAGCAATACCGGCGAGGGTGGAGAGGATCCCTCAAGATTCGAAGTCATGGAAAATGGTGATTCCAAGAGAAGCGCCATTAAACAGGTTGCCAGTGGTCGCTTTGGAGTAACCACTGAATACCTGGTCAATGCCGATGAGATTCAGATCAAGGTAGCGCAGGGAGCAAAACCTGGAGAAGGAGGACAGCTCCCCGGACACAAGGTGGATAAAATCATTGCCAGGACACGTTATTCCATTCCCGGAATTACCCTGATCTCACCGCCGCCACATCATGACATCTACTCCATTGAAGATCTCGCCCAACTTATCTTCGATCTGAAAAATGTGAATCCACAGGCAAAAGTCTCTGTGAAACTTGTTTCGGAGACAGGTGTGGGGACCATTGCAGCTGGTGTGGCAAAGGCTTCAGCCGACCTGATTACCATTAGCGGGACCGAGGGAGGCACAGGTGCCAGCCCCTCCTCCTCCATAAAACATGCTGGTCTGCCACTTGAACTAGGCCTGGCTGAAACTCAGCAAACCCTGGTCATGAACAACCTGAGACGAAAGGTGGTTCTGCAGGCAGATGGCCAATTAAAAACAGGCCGGGATGTGATTATGACAGCTCTGATGGGAGCAGAAGAGTTTGGTTTTGCCACCAGTGCCCTTGTGGTAATGGGCTGCGTAATGATGCGAAAATGTCACCTTAATACCTGTCCGGTTGGCATTGCCACACAAAATGAGGATTTAAGGAAGAAATTCAGAGGCAAGGCCGATTATGTGGAAAGTTTTTTCCGCTTTGTTGCCGAGGAGATCAGGGAGTACCTGGCCGATCTTGGTTTTAAGACCTTTGATGAGATTGTGGGTCGTTCCGATCTGCTGGAAAGAAATGAAGCAGTTACCCACTGGAAAACAAAAAATATGGATCTGAGTGATCTGACCGCCTTCCTTCCTGCAGCCAAAAGAAATGCTCTTCATCGTACAGAGCTTCAGAAACACAAAATAGATAAGGTACTGGATCGTGATTTGATTGAAAAATCAAAAGCAGCAATCGAAGAAAAAGAGCCAGTCACAATTCACATGCCCATCCGGAATACCGATCGCACCACAGGAGCCATGTTATCTGGAACCATTGCCAAACTTTATGGAAGCCAGGGACTTCCTGCCGGCACCATAAAGGCAAGATTTGCAGGTTCAGCCGGACAGAGTTTCGGGGCCTTTCTGGTACCTGGAGTTGAGTTTTACCTGGAAGGTGATTCAAACGATTACCTGGGAAAAGGACTTTCAGGTGGGCAGATCATTGTCGTTCCGCCCGAAGGATCCACCTTCGAATCGGATAAAAACATCATCATTGGGAATACTGTTCTCTATGGTGCAACCTCGGGTGAAATTTTCATATCGGGTGTAGCCGGGGAGCGCTTTGCAGTCCGGAACAGTGGTGCCATAGCCGTGGTTGAAGGTGTTGGTGACCATTGTTGCGAATATATGACGGGAGGCCGGGTGGTCGTACTTGGGAAAACCGGACGTAATTTTGCGGCAGGAATGAGTGGTGGAGTTGCCTATGTACTTGACATGGATGAAGACTTTGACTACTACTGCAATATGGGGATGGTAGAGTTATCCCTGGTGGAGGATTTAAATGACAAAAAAGAGTTGACCGACTTGATCGCGAAACATTTTGAACATACAGGAAGCCAGCTTGCAGAAAGGATTCTTGCAAACCTGGATGAGTACATGGAGCGTTTTATCAAAATCATTCCATATGAATATAAGAAGGTGCTGAGTGAGCTTCAGCTGGAGGAGATCCGTAAGAAGCTGGCCGAGGTGGAGAGAGATGTGGAAATGATCCAGGACTAATAAGAGATTGAACTATGGGAGATCCTAAAGGATTCATGAAAATAGGAATGAAACCAGCCGGGAACCGGCCGGTTCATGAACGTACTGGTGATTACAGTGAAGTAGAGCAGGTACTCAATTCCGAAGACAGAATGCTACAGGCGTCCAGGTGTATGGATTGCGGCATTCCCTTTTGCCATTGGGGCTGCCCGGTGGATAACCTGATTCCGGAATGGAACGACTTGCTTTACAAGGGCGACTGGAAGGGAGCCAGTGAGCGGCTGCATTCCACCAATAATTTCCCGGAATTTACCGGAAGGATTTGTCCTGCGCCCTGTGAACACTCATGCGTACTGAACATAGATAAGACACCTGTAACTATTCGTGAGAATGAGGTAGCCATTGTTGAGCGTGCATTTGCCGAAGGCTACATTAAGCCGGCTCCTCCAAAAATTCGAACAGGCAGGAAAGTGGCTGTGATTGGAAGCGGCCCTGCTGGAATGGCCGCTGCAGATCAGCTCAACAAGGCAGGTCACACAGTTACCCTTTTCGAGAAGGATGATAAGGTAGGTGGCCTGCTCAGGTATGGAATCCCTGATTTTAAGCTCAACAAGCGGACCATCGACCGAAGAATCGAAATCATGGTGACTGAAGGATTGGAGGTTCGGACCGGTGTGGATGTGGGAGTTGATATTACTGCAAGAGAGATTATTGAATCTCATGATGCCGTTTGTATGGCCATCGGAGCGATGCAGCCCAGGGATCTGCCGCTTGAAGGCCGGGACCTGGACGGAATCTATTTTGCAATGGAATTCCTCGCCCAGCAAAACAAGGTCAATGATGGTGCATATGTTTCTTACGATAACAGGATTTCAGCGGAAGGTAGAAAAGTACTGGTGATAGGCGGTGGTGACACAGGTTCCGATTGCGTGGGAACATCCATCCGTCAGGGGGCTGAAAGGGTTACCCAAATTGAGATCATGCCGAAACCACCTGCTGATAGAGACGAAGATAATCCATGGCCATACTATGCAAAAACCCTTAAAACCTCTACATCACATGAAGAAGGATGCGAGAGGATGTGGAGCCTGGGTACCCTCAAATTTATAGGGATGCAGCGCAATGTAACACATGCAAAGGTTGAAGAGGTGAAGTGGATGAAAAAGGACGGCCGCTTTGTTATGGAGAGTATCCCCGGAAGCGCTAAGGAAATAGAGGCTGACCTGATCCTGCTGGCCATGGGTTTCACCAATCCCGTTTATGAAGGATTGCTCGAGCAACTGAAAATAGAGCTCGACCCCAGGAAAAACATCAGTGTGGACCAGCAAATGGCGACCTCTTCAGAAAAAGTATTTGGAACAGGAGATGCCGTAAACGGAGCAAGCCTGGTGGTCACCGCTATCGCTTCGGGCCGAAGAACAGCCCGTAAAATTGACGACTATCTTAAAAATACCACTTTGACCACGAATTAATACGTATTTACTAATATTACCCCCCCCCTGTAAATACCCCCTTTTGTTAAATTTACTGCTTTTATGATAAATAACCCCCCTTACCTGAAGGGGTTATCTTGTAAATATTGTATATTTACACAAATATCTATAAAAACGGTTCTCATGAAAAAACAGTGGCTTTTTGCACTTATCGCCTTTGGAATTATTGCCACTCTGGGCGTTTTAATACCCGTTGATTTTAATACAGGTGACATCTCCGGAATTGATACCGGCGACACCGCCTGGATGCTTGCTTCCACAGCCCTGGTTTTTTTGATGACTCCGGGCTTAGGTTTTTTCTATGGCGGCATGGTAAGACCCAAGAATGTAATATCCACCATTCTGCAGAGCTTTATTGCCATGGGACTCATCAGCGTTCTCTGGGTGGTTTTTGGTTTCAGCCTTGCCTTTGGTGATAGTATTGGAGCGGAGGGTTTCGGACTATTTGGTAATCCGGCCACCTTCTTCATGTTTAAAGGTGTTGGTGGAGCACCAGATCCAAACTTTGCTCCCACCATTCCCCTGGCCCTGTTTGCCCTGTTTCAATTGAAATTTGCCATCATTACCCCTGCCCTGTTCACCGGCTCCTTTGCCGGAAGGGTGAGGTTCACCTCCCTGATGATCTTCATGGTCCTGTTTATGATATTCATCTATAGTCCCCTGGCCCACTGGACCTGGCATCCCAATGGCTTCCTCAGAAATTGGGGTGTGCTGGATTTTGCTGGAGGTACCGTGGTACATATGTCGGCCGGTATGGCCGCCCTGGCCGGAGCCCTCTTTTTTGGTCCCCGGAGAGATTATAATAAACCTTCCTACCCTGCCAACATCCCCTTCGTACTGCTTGGTACCGGGCTACTATGGTTTGGATGGTTTGGATTTAATGCGGGTTCGGCACTTGGAGCAAATGATGTGGCTGTAAAGGCCCTTCTGAATACCAATACAGCTTCCGCTTCCGCCCTGCTGGTATATATCTTTTTTGACGGAATTCGCGGTAGAAAGCCATCCGCCCTGGGCGCCTGTATAGGGGCCGTTGTGGGATTGGTTGCCATTACACCAGCAGCGGGATTCGTAACTGTTGGAGCCAGTATCTTTATCGGGGGTACTGCTGCCATAGCCAGTAACCTGATGATCTATTTCTTCTCACGTCGTGGTGTTGATGATACACTTGATGTATTCCCGGCTCATGGAATTGGCGGTATAGCTGGCATGTTCCTTACCGGAGTTTTTGCCGAAGAGGTTGGACTGGCCTATGGTGAAACCACCACTTTCCTTTACCATATGCTGGCACTGGTAATTGTTGCCGCCTTCGCATTTGGAGGCTCCCTGCTTCTCTTCTGGATTACCAATAAGATCGTTCCCATGAGGGTTCCCAGTCTCTACGAGGATGTGGGCCTGGATATGAGCCAGCACGATGAGACCCTCTTCTATGAGAATGACGAAAAGGTGAAGGCACGCAAGGAGAAACTGAAGAATTACTCCCCCGATTACTACCAGCGAAGAAACAAATAGGAAAAGTAATCGGGTATTTTCTTAAGAGGAAGCAATGATCCTGCTTACTGCCCTTGAGAATGGAGATCCTTCAGCAGGATCTCACTAAGAGCCAGTTTTACCTTTTCTATATCCAGAGCCGATCCGCATTCCTTCTGCATTGACGTAACGCCTTTGGTTTCAAAGCCACACGGATTAATGTAGGTGAAATAATCCAGATTGGTATTCACATTGAGCGCAAATCCGTGCATGCATATAAAACGACTGGAACGAACCCCGATGGCACAGATTTTACGTGCTTTTACTGGGTGATCCACATCCAGCCAGACACCGGTGGCCCCTTCCATCAGAGTGGCGGTAATTCCATAAGCGCTCAACAATTTGATGATGGCCTCTTCCATCAGGGTGATATACTGTTTCAAACCAATTTCCAGATCATCAAGATCCACAATGGGATAACCCACAATCTGACCCGGACCGTGATAGGTAATATCACCCCCACGGTTGGTTTTATAATAAGTGGCAGAGATCTTGGCTAAAAAATCTTTATGAATCAACAAATTAGCCTCATCTCCACTCTTACCAAGGGTGTACACATGTGGGTGCTCACAAAACAGAAGGTATTGTTCGGGGTGCTCTCTGCCCACCGGGTCACCCTTATAATCCACCAGTTTATTAAATCGCTCCTCCTGGTAATCCCAGGCTACCCCATAATCAATGCTGCCCAGGTCCTGGTATATGATTTGATTTCTATTGCCCATCCTTAATCTCCATTATTTTGAGGACTTTATATGTTTCTCTGCATGGTATGAGGAACGAACCAGGGGGCTTGATTCCACTTCCCGGAATCCCTTTAGCAGTGCCTGCTCCCTTAAAAATTCAAATCGGTCGGGATGGATGTATTCGACTACCGGCATATGATCCATGGTGGGCTGAAGGTATTGTCCGATGGTCAGCACTTCACAGCCCACCTTGCGCAGGTCATCCATGGATTCAAGGACCTCGCCTTCGTCTTCTCCAAGTCCAAGCATCATCCCCGATTTGGAAGTCAGGCCAGACTTACCAATCTGCCGGACCACTTCCAGACTTGTGCGGTACTTAGCCCTGGAACGAACCGAAGGAGTAAGTCTTTCTACTGTCTCCAGGTTATGCGATATCACCTCCGGAGCGGCATCAATCACCAGTGAAACCCACAGGGGATTTGCATCAAAATCAGGAATCAGTGTCTCCATGGTCAGATGGGGAAGCTCCTCCTTAAGTATCCGGATGGTCCTGGCCCAGCTCCCCGCCCCCTTGGCAGGCAGATCATCACGGTCCACAGAAGTGATTACCGCATGATTGATTCCCATGTCCCGGATCGATGCAGCCAGTCTGTAAGGCTCCTCCTTGTCCACGGGCAGCGGCTTACCTGTTTTGACTGCACAGAATTTACACGAGCGCGTACAGATTTCCCCAAGGATCAGAAATGTTGCTGTACCAGCTGCCCAGCACTCTCCAATATTTGGACAATTTCCACTGGTACAAATCGTATGTAATTCATGCTTATTTACTTGTTCCTTCACATGCATGTATCGTTCGCCACCCGGCATCTTCATGCGCATCCAGTCTGGTAATCTTTTCCTGTTGGATAACTTCCCGTTTTTCTCATCCTGCTTCATGCCATAAAGATAATCAGAAAGACAAGCCTTTTTACTACTTTTAAACTTTTCCAAAACAGAATACTTTATGAACGATAAGCTTCTGACCCTTGCAAAAAGGGTACAGGCCATTGCTGAGAGTGGACTTCACTACACTGAAAGTGATTGGGACACTGACAGGTACAAGGAGCTGGAAAAGATTGTCATGGAGATGATCTCAAAGATCACGGACCAGCCTTTTGAAGTTGTGAAAGTGGCACTGCCCGACCGCTATGGTTATAAAACTCCTAAAATTGATGTGCGGGCGGTGCTGATCAACCCGGGAAATGAGATCCTGCTGGTGAAAGAGCGGGTAGATTCCCGTTGGTCGATGCCCGGCGGATGGTGCGACATCGGCTTTACCCCAAGAGAGATTGCAGAAAAAGAAGCAGAGGAAGAGGCTGGCATTCTCTTAAAAGCGGGTCGTTTACTGGCCGTCCTTGATAAGAAATGCCACGACCACCCCGAAGACCTGCATTACACCTATAAAATTTTTATCGAGTGTACAGCTGAAGATTACTCCATTAGCACCGGCATGGAAACCCTGGACGTGGGTTTCTTCAAACAGGACCAGCTTCCTGAACTATCTACCCCACGCAACACCAGGGGCCAGATTGATAAAATGTTTGACTTCCATTATGGCCGGCTCCACTGGCCACTTATTGACTAATCAGTAGTCAGCTGAAAGAGTATGCCTAAAACTTATATTCAATTCCCAGAAGGGTTACTGACCAGTCATTTTTCGCCGCTGTAGCAGAAAGTGGCTGGCTGTCAAAGGAGTAATAGAAGGTCCATTTTAAATAGAAATCATCGAAAATTTCCCATGATAGATTGGAATCTATATCGGCCCGAATCCTGCCCAGGTCAGTTAAACTGGGTGACAGTTTGCTGTTAAAGTTAAAGGTTATTTTGGGTGAATCATAAACAAACATCGAGTAACCTGCTGCAAGCAAGGCTTCGATACTATTCTGAGTATCACCCTGGGAAAGCTCCCTGGATCCCTGAAGCCCCATCCCAACACGAAGTACTGACCTGTAGGTACTGACAATATTATTTCCTCCTCCAAAGGAAGCGCTTGTACGCAAGTCGAGATTCTGTTCAGAGTTCGTTTCTAAACCCATTTCCGATACCAGGAACCAGTTCCTGGGTAATAATCTTCGAAAAGTGAGGCCGCCACTCTGCCTTTCACTGGCATCCAGTGTATCCTGCAGGGTTATATTTCCATCGTATGAAATTTCATACTGATTCATTTCTGCAAGGTAGGTCACAGCTGCGTTCAAATTAAGCTGCAGGATATCATTGGCTTTTGTATAACTGCCCCCAGTGCTTAGTGAGCCGTTTAACCTGTCAATGAATTTTTCCTCAATGGGCGATAACTGGACGATGTCGCTTAAAAGCGTAAGCCTGGGCTCCCCAATATTTGACCAGATATAACAGCTGCCATCCTCGCCCGATGGCATCAGCTTCCCATATACTATTTGTCCGTCATCAAAGACGATCCTCATGTTATTGAGGATTTTTACACTGTCAATATTGTTCCATTGGATGTGTATTGTACTAAGGTCGTCGGTGCTAAGCTTCAGGTAATTATTTTCCAGAGACTTTACCTCACCGGTTATTCTGTCTCCATGTTGCAGATAAATGGTGTCAATTTTTGAAGAAGCCCATACATTTTCAGCTATAAGAAGCAGGAGTACGCTTAAGATGGGTATGATTTTATTCAATGACCGGCATTTTGCTATTACACTGTCAAAATTACTAAAAAATCCACAGGTCAGGTCGCAGAATCTTGATGGGGCGCTTCAAACGGAATCGTTTGACCAGGTTCAGTCGAATATTGCCCGTGGAATAAGAAAACCAGTCATTCTGATCCCAGATCATATTTCTCA
>JAOZLK010000549.1 GCA_029934875.1 Bacteroidales bacterium
TGGTGAACTTGGCAAATCGTCTGGGTGTTCTCCCATGGCCATGGGACCATGAAGTCGATCAATAAATTGCATGCTTGAAAAATGATACGATATGAAAATTGATTTATCAAATAAGATTGCTGTTGTTACAGGTTCAACTGGCGAGTTGGGACGTACAATGGCACGCTCATTGGCGAAATGCGGAGCAAATATTGCTCTCTGTTATTACAAAAATAAAGATTTCGCACAGGACTTGAAAGATGAAATCGAACGTGATTATTCCGTTAAGGCAGTTAGTGTACAGGTAGATGTTACAAATTTAAGTTCTGTGATGAGCTTGAAAGATGAAATTATTGAAAATCTGGGCATTGCGGATATTATTGTTAATAATGCCGTTATCCAGCTTCAAGAATGGAGAAGCGTTCTGGATCAATCTTCTGAAGACTATGAAAGTCAATTTAAATCATGCGTAATGCAGAATGTTCATATGGCGAAAGCCTTTGTTCCGGATATGCAGAAACAGAATTATGGAAGAGTAATTGGTATCAATACAGAATGTACGATACAATGTTTTACTACCCAGTCTGCCTATGTAGCCGGGAAAAGAGGTATGGATGGAGTGCTTCGTGTACTGGCAAAGGAAGTGGGACCATACAATATCACTGTTAACCAGGTGGCTCCAGGCTGGACCATCAGTGATTCAAGTCGTAATCATGATGGAAGCGAGCATAACATAAATCAAGAGTTTGCATATATAGATCGGGTTCCTATGGGCCGCAGGGGGACAGATGCTGATACGGCAAATGCAGTCTGTTTTCTTGCCTCAGACCTTGCTGGTTTTATTACCGGAGCTTTCTTGCCTGTGAGTGGTGGAAATGTAATGACCAGCATATAATTTTAGTATAATAAAGATGTTTAGAGCTTGTCCCTATATGAAAATTAAGTTATTGATTTTAACCTTTATGGTGACCTCAGTCTGCTATGGTCAGCAGAGTTTTAAGGCTTATTACACCAAACTTAATTCAGGAGAATCGTGGGAGTCTGATTTTAGAGCAGGTGACCATGCGGATATAGTAGTACAGTTGAGCGAAGGGAAATTTTATTTCTGGCGTGCTTCCAGTTATCTTCCCCGATGGGAAACAAAAACTGCAGCCAATTACCTTCCACAGGCGCCCTTCACTTTTTCAGGTGACGGCACGGGATTAGGATGGGATAAATTATGCAGACATTCCCATATTAGAATCATTTCAGCGAATAATTCCGAAGCGCTTATACACTGGCGTTACGCGCCAGCCTTTGATGATTTCAGCAGCCCGGCAATTCCAAACTGGACAGGCTGGGTTGACGAGTATTATACGGTTCGTTCAGATTATACGCTTACAAGGGTAATTTATGATTACGACTCTGGCACCCAATATACATATGATTATAGATTAAACCCCGATGGCACCCTTACAAATAACTCCCTGGCTAAAGTTTCATTTACACTGAGTGCTCCATCATTTAACAGCAGCACCATATTGCCTGCCGGGCCGGATATGGGCTTCGGTGCAGCTTATACCAAACTTGGATTCACCGGAAACTGGGATAATGATGCCGGATCTCCATCAGATGTGTGGAACGACAATTGGCAGGTGGGCGATCATCCGGATGTCGTGGTAAACTTTGATGGCACATCAAACAAATGGGTATTCTGGCGAGGAACAAATTTTATAGCTCATCTTGTGTCTGAAAACGGAGCATGGTACAGCAACGAATTTAATGAAACATGGGGCGCTCCGGGAATGTGTTCCGGAGGTGCTGAGCCCATGTCCGATAAGCAGAACAGGTTTGCGCATGTCAAGATTATCGAGAACACACCTGCCAGGGTGGTTGTACTGTACAGATTCGCATTGATTGATAATTGTTATAATCTGGTTAACCGTGAAGATCAGCCTGGTGGATGGGCAGATTTCTCTGACTGGTACTATTACATTTATCCCGATGGCCTTGCAGCACAAAAAAATACTTTGTGGAGCGGCAAGGATCATGGTAAATATGAATATCAGGAAACTATGATTATTCATAGTCCCGGTAGTTCACCTTATGACAATCTGGAAGGAGAAAATTGTGTAACTCTTGCAAATTTAGAGGGTGAGAATAATTCATACAGCTTGCCAATGCCTCCTACAGATGAGCCTTTTGGGAGTCCTCCTGTAAACGCAAACATTCAACTGGTAAATTTTAAAGATACCGATCAGGACGCCTTTACAATCATTGAACCGGGTGACGACGTATTCTTTGCTACTTACATGAAGGAAGACGGCTATTACACGTGGTGGAATCACTGGCCGGTAAACAATGTAGAATCCTTTGGAAGAGACGCGATAGACTCCACTTATGCCTCACATACTTCTCTGAGCCATATCTGGATTGAAGGTGAAAACAACTTTTTTGCCGAAGCCGAAAATTTTGCCACGAAAATTTTGCTCATGGGCTTATCGAATTTTTCTGTTGATGATATCGCACATCTTGGACGATCCTGGCTGAATGCTCCATCAATAAGCAATGCCTCAGGAATAATCTCACACGGCTACGATAAATCAGAGAGGGCCTATAAACTGAGTTCAACTTCAAATAAAATTTCTTTCACTTTGGATGCATCATCAGGCAATCCCGGTTTTAATCCTGCATTTGTGATAAAAAATTGGGGCAGTGATCATCCGGCAAGTATATCGGTTAACGGTGAAGCTCAAAAAGATGGTACTGACTTCAGGCAGGGCGTAATGGTCGATACAGACGGTACTGAAACACTTATTCTCTGGCTGAATAAAAAATTCACATCACAACTTGAGATAAAAATATTGCAATGAACCCGGTAAAAATTCTTGTGTTCGCAGTGTTGATCTCTGGCTGTAAGCAGAACCGATCAGAAATAGAGCAATCGCATTTTAATGACCCTCTAACTGAAGCATACATCCATGATCCCTCTGAATTACAAATGCAGGATGATGTATATATGGTCTTCAGCACCGGTAATGGCGTGCAGTCCTGGTTCAGGAACAGCAACATGGATGAATGGAAATCAGCAGGAAGGCTGGACCGACCCTCCTGGTGGGACGAGGTTTTTCCGGGAAATATTGGGCATTTCTGGGCTCCCTGTCTACCTTCCAAATGGGTACTATATTATTCTTTTGAAGCTCCTTTTGTATACAATCATCCCGAAAATAAATATTATTATCTCTTTGTAAACTGGGGAGGTTGCTGCAGCGGGGTGGAAAGCACATACCAGATTATGGCGGGTCGGTCTGAAGCACCCAACGGTCCCTTCCTTGACAAAAACGGGAAAAATATGCTTGACGAAGGTGGAACCTTGCTGCTAAAGAGTGATGGGCGCTATATTGGACCTGGACATGTAGGAATCTACCGGCATAGCGATGGAAGTTATGCCATCAGTTTTCATTACTATGATGGGAAAGATGATGGAAATGCCCGGCTGGCAATCAGGAAACTTACTTGGGAAAATGGCTGGCCGGTGGTGTCAGGTGAAGACTTTTTTACACCTGATAGCAGGGCCGTTTCAATCACTAAATCCCAGTTCTAAACTT
>JAOZLK010000550.1 GCA_029934875.1 Bacteroidales bacterium
GTGGATACCAGTTTAATTTAAATGTGAACACATTAATGGAAATCATCCCTCAACTGGAGATTGATCAGGAAACCAAGGATCAATTGAAAGGTGAAGCCTATTTTTTCAGGGCATACACCTATTATGCCCTGGCTAAAAGATATGGCGGCGTTCCCCTGATCACGAAAACCGGAGATATCAACGATGGCATTGAGAGTCTCAACATTCCAAGAAACACTGAAAAAGAGACGTGGGATTTTGCGCTGGCAGCATGTGATACGGCTGTCATGTATCTCGGAGATGGTGATGGTGCCAGAAAACGTGCTACGAAATGGGCAGCCCTTGCTCTGAAGTCGAGAGCCGCCCTTCATGCCGCTTCGATAGCAAAATATTGGAGCCGTGCCCCCTTATCCGGTGATGCTGTGAATGAGGGTCTGGTGGGTATGGCCTCCTCCGAGGCTGATCATTATTATGCTGAGTGCATCAGTGCATCAGAAACGATCCTTAAAGAGGGGCTCTTTTCTCTTTATGAAGCCTCTCCCGGAAGTCCTGAAGAGGCAAGTGAGAATTACCGGGCAATGTTTGAAAATCCCAATCGTGCGGTGAACGAAGTTATATTTATGAAGGGATATAATTTAGAGGGTGATGAAATGGGAAGCAATCAGGACAATTGGGGACAACCTAACCAAACCAGAGGGTCATGGCCCCATCCGGGACGTTTCAATCCAACCCTGGATTTAGCCGATGTCTATGAAAGCTATTCCAACCCGGGACAAAGTAGTCCTATCGTGACAACGCTTGATGCTGATGTTGAGAATTATGATGGGTTTGATCCGTCCAGAAACTATCTTGAGTTCGATCATCCGATGGAAATATTTGCAGACAAAGATGCCCGCTTAAGTGCTACTGTAATCTTTCCGAGATCCACCTGGAAGGATACAGAAATCATTATCCAGGGTGGTTTTATTCAACCCGACGGAACCCCGGTACTGGATCAAAATGGAGAGATTGAAGTAGATGGAACAATGTACTATACATATGGGGCATCCAGCCCCAGCTTTTACTCCGGGTTTTCCACTGGCGGTTTTAATCATACCAGGAGTGGATTTGGATTTAAAAAGTTTCTCGATACTAAATTTATTCCTTCCCGGTTCATGAACCGATCGACTACTGATTATATTGATTTCCGCTTGGCAGAGGTGATACTTAACCATGCAGAGGCAGTTGTGGAAAGTGGCAACGGTGATGCTACTTTAGCAGCGCAGGGAATAAATGCTCTGCGGCACAGAGCAGCTCATCCTACAGATATTCCCCTGACACTTGAAAATGTACTGCGCGAAAGAAGGGTTGAACTGGTATTTGAAAATAAAAGATACTGGGACCTGACCAGAAGGCGGGAATATCACACACTGTTTTCCAATACCATCAGACACTCGCTTATACCGGTCTATGATTTAAGAGTGATGAAGTATATTTTTATAAGGGCGTATGTTCCATGGGCCGTCCCAAATACCTTTCTGGAGAAGTTTTATTATAGAAGCATCCCGGGAATAGGGACCAATGGTTTAATCCAAAATCCTCAATACTAATTTAAAAATTATGATACTGTACAGCAAGAAAAATTTGGTAGTTATTTTGTTTCTGAGTGCTCTGTTTTCATGTACCCAAGTCAAAGAATCTAATCTGGATTATGTAGATCCTTCTATCGGTGGTGTTGGAGTTATTCTCGAGCCCACCAGGCCTACGGTACATTTGCCTAACAGTGTGGTGCGGGTATTTCCAATGCGAAAGGATCATCTGGATGATCAGATTAGCTATTTCCCCCTGACCAATACATCTCACAGGCTGTATAATATTTTCGCATTTATGCCTGTTGCCGGAGAAGTGAACCAAGCGATCTGGGACAAGCGCTTTGAATATGGGCGGGAAGAATTAAGGCCCTATTATTACAGTACTTCATTTGAAGATTCTGGTGATTCCCTGGAATTTTCGCCCCAGGCTAAGAGCGGATTTTTCAAGCTGCATTTTTCCGGGATTGATAAGAAGTTCATCAGGCTGGGCATAATTAACGGGATTGGTGAAATAGATGTGAGCGGAAAAAGAGTGCTTACCGGGACAGAAGAGTTTGCAGGAGTAAAAGCCTACTTCTATTCCGAAATTGATCGAGATATTACAGACGTACTGTACCGGAGTACAGACAACAAAAAACAACTTATAATTGGCGTGGGGGAAGAGTCGCCAACAGTCTCTTTTCGCTATGGCATATCCTACATCAGTATCGATCAGGCAAAACAGAATTTATTGAATGAAATTCCTGATTGGGATTTTGAATCAGTAAAAAATCATGCCAGGAGTGCATGGGAGACAGCGCTATCCAGAATCGATGTGACAGGAGGAAGCCCTGCTCAAAAGCGGGTATTTTATACTGCGTTGTACCGGGCATACGAACGCATGGTTGATATCAACGAATACGGAAGGTATTACAGTGCATTTGATCATCAAATCCATGAATCGGATGAGCCATTTTACGTTGACAACTGGATTTGGGATAATTATATCGCCCTGGAACCTTTGCACATGATCCTTCATCCTGACGTGGCTACAGGTAGAATCAGATCCTATATCGAAATGTACGAGCAGAGCGGCTATATACCCTCCTTCGCATTGATTTTCGGGGACTGGCCGGCCATGACAGGCAACTTTTCTGCTGCATGGATGGCTGATGCATGGTTTAAAGGCTTGAGAGATTTTGACCTGGAAACTGCCTACGCCGGACTTAAAAAGAATTCCCTGGATGCAACGCTGATTCCCTGGGCCAATGGTCCAAAAACAGTATTGGATGATTTTTATAACGAAAACGGCTACATGCCGGGTCTGAGGCCCGGAGAGGAGGAGACTGTTGAGAAGGTAAGCCTGCCCTGGGAGAGAAGACAGGCTGTATCTGTTACCATCGATAACAGTTATAGTGATTGGTGCCTTGCCCAGCTCGCTACTGAGCTCAAAATTGAAGATGACAGAACCCTTTTCCTGAGCAGGGCCGATAATTATAAGAATGTCTTTCGTGTGGACAAGGGCATCGTATGGCCAAAAGATAAGGACGGGCAGTGGATTGAACCCTATAATCCAAGTTTTGCAGACAGGATATATTTCACAGAAAACAATGCATATACTTACAACTGGGCCATAAAGAGCGATCTTCACGGTCTTTTTGACCTGATGGGCGGACAGGATCAGGCAGAGGAAACACTTGATCAGCTTTTCAGAGAAGATCTGGGAACAACGAAATTTAAGTTCTGGGCTATGCAACCCGATGCCTCCGGTTTAGTAGGCCAGTTTGTTATGGGTAATGAACCCAGCTTCCACATCCCCTATATTTACAATTACCTGGGAGCTCCCTGGAAAACACAAAAGCGGATTCGCATGCTTTTAGAGACTTTTTATACAGATAATCTTTTTGGAATCCCCGGAGATGAAGATGGTGGAGGAATGTCAGCCTTCGTGGTATTTTCGATGATGGGATTCTTCCAGGTTACTCCCGGCATCCCGGTCTATAGCATCGGCAGTCCGGTTTTCGATCAGATTAGA
>JAOZLK010000551.1 GCA_029934875.1 Bacteroidales bacterium
GCCGGTCTTACGCATGGAGTCCAGTGCCAGCATGGAGCCCTGAAAGAATTCAAGGTATGGTACCGCCTGGGGCACCTTTTGCTCCATCATGTACCGATCAGTGATCCTGTTTCGGCGTGTTACAGATTCCACATCCTTTATAAGGGAGTCAAGAGGCTCCGGTTCTCTGAAATCGAAAGGAATGAAAAAAGCAACACGATAACTGCGATTCAGGTCATCATGGGGTCCAAGCAACTCCTCGTAAGTATATGCCACGGCTATTGAATCAGCCGGCGAATCTAAAAAGAAGTCACCAGGCAGGGTATCTCTGGCAGATTCAGGCTGGTCAACGACCTGGGGAAGTGGAATTCTGATCACCTGACCGGCTTTTGGGCCACCCCATCCAAGTTCGGGGTTGGCATTTCTGATTGCCTGAACGCTTACCTCGTAATAGGCAGCAATGGAGTAAAGCGTTTCCTTCCTTTTGACCTTATGAAAGGCCAATCCTTCCTCATTGTAAACTGGTCCGGGCACCTGCTCCGGCTCGGCGACAGTCGGTTCCGGTATAAGGAGACGCTGACCTGGTCTGAGCTCATCCATTCTGACAGAGGGATTTGCCTTCTGAAGCTCCTCCTGGCTTATACCGTATTTCTTTGAAATACTGTAAAATGTATCCCCCTTTTTTACTTTATGGCTTGATCTGCCCTTCCGCTTCACCTCAGATTCAGATGTGTTAATCTGTTCTTCTTCCGTTGAAGATTCTACAGGGATCTTCAGTGTCTGGCCAATCCTGATCCCTGAAATAACCCCGGGGTTCTCTATCGAAATCTCCTTTTGAGATATATTGTAGGCCCTTGATATAGCATAAAGTGTCTGCCCCGGTTCCACCACATGTATGTAGTAGACTTTACCTTCAAGGATCACTTTGTTCACAGAACGCTCAATCACCAGCTCCTGCTGCGAAAAGGCTGGAACGCTGAGAAGGAGTCCCAGAAGTATGATCAATATGCTTCTACCTCGAAATAAACTCATTGATGTTTTTAAGAATTCTTTGTTCAATACTGCTTGTATCTGCTTTAACGAAAGCTTCACCCGTTATGTTTTCAAAGAGCTCAATATATCTTTCGCTTACCTCTTTAATAAATGATTCGGGCATGTCCGGAACCTTCTGTCCTTCCTTACCCTGGAATCCATTACCAATGAGCCACTGCCTTACAAATTCCTTGGAAAGCTGCTTCTGTTGCTCTCCCCCATCCTGGCGCTCCTGGTATCCATCCGCATAAAAATATCTGGATGAATCGGGTGTGTGTATCTCATCGATAAGTAAAATCTTTCCATCACTGCTCCCAAACTCATATTTGGTATCTACAAGAATCAGGCCCATATCTGCGGCCATTTCAGTTCCCCTTTGGAAGAGCTTCCTGGTATAATCCTCAAGCTGAACATATTCCTCTTCAGAAACCAGGCCGCTTGATAATATTTCTTCCCTGGGTATGTCTTCATCATGACCAACATCTGCTTTTGTTGTAGGGGTAATAATTGGCTCGGGAAAACGGTCATGCTCCTTCAGTCCGTCTGGCATGGCAACTCCGCATAACTCTCTTTTACCTTCCCTGTACTCACGCCAGGCGTGGCCAGTCAAGTAGCCCCTGATCACCATCTCAACCTTATAAGGTTTTGCCATATGTCCCACAGTTACATTTGGATCAGGTGAATCAATCTTCCAGTTGGGCACGATATCAGAAGTAGCATCAAGGAATTTTGAAGCTATCTGATTTAGGACCTGACCCTTGTAGGGAATTCCCTTGGGCATAACCACATCGAAGGCGGAGATCCTGTCAGAAACCACCATAAGCAGATAATCGCCATTGATATTATAGACGTCCCTTACTTTCCCTGTATAGAGGCTGAGCTGCCCCTTCAGGTTAAACTTTGTACCTCTTAATGCATTTGCCATAATTATATCACTTTTTATCTTTAGATTTTTTCACGCTTGACTTGCTGCTGTAGGCAGCCACAATTGATTTTACCAGGCGGTGCCTCAGTACATCACGCTCATCGAATCTTACAATAGAAATTCCCTTAATACCGTCCAGTATCTCCATGGCCTGAACCAGCCCGGAATCCTCCCGCCTGGGCAGATCCACCTGGGAATCATCACCGGTAACAATGAATCTGGCATGGGGCCCCATCCTGGTCAAAAACATCTTAAACTGGCTGTTAGTTGCATTCTGCGCCTCATCCAGGATCACAAAGGCCTGATCAAGGGTACGTCCCCTCATATAAGCCAGTGGTGCAATCTGGATGGTTCCGTCGTCCATGAATTGAATGAGTTTTTTCGCAGGAATCATATCTCTGAGCGCATCAAACAAGGGTTGAAGGTAGGGATCCAGTTTCTCTTTAAAATCCCCGGGTAAAAAACCAAGTTTCTCCCCGGCTTCAACAGCCGGACGGGTGAGAACAATCTTCTTCACTTCTCTCTCTTTCAAGGCTTTTACAGCCATGGCGATGGCTGTGTAGGTTTTCCCTGTTCCAGCGGGTCCTACTGCCAATAGCAAATCATTGCTTTTCCCTTCTTCAACCAGTTTTTTCTGGTTTATGGTAACAGCCCTGATTTTCCGTCCCCGCTCTCCATGCAGCAGAACTTCATCATCCGGTCCGGGAACTTCCATCTTATGACGTGCCTCTCCCCCGATAATTTCCTCAAGATCAGGAAGGTTCATCGCAGAAAATTTCTTCAGGTAGCGAACCACCAATTCAACCTTCTCTTCGAACTCCTCAAGCCTGTTTTCCTTCCCTGAAACTTTGATCTCATTACCCCGGGAGACAATTTTAAGATCTTCGAAAAGTTCGATGAATTTATGAAAGCGAACGTTGTTTACACCGTAAAAATCGACAGGGTCAACACCCTCCAAATAGATCAGCTTTTCAGCCATAAATCAAATTATAATCACTACTTTTGGATGTGCAAATTAAGCTGTTTTTTTCAACATTCCAATAAGAAAATCCCCACCGGAAACCCATGCACATCATCACGCTTACTTCCGATTGGAATAATGATGACTTTTACCTGGCATCGATTAAAGGAAAACTTCTCTCCAGATGTCCCGGAACGACCATCGTGGACCTCAGCCATAAGGTGGAGCCATTCAAACAGGCACAGGCTGCATTTATTATACGCAACAGCTTTAGAAACTTCCCGGAAGGCACCATTCATATCATTGCTGTAAATACAGAACCTGAAAAGGGAAAAAGCTTACTTGCCGCCCGTATAGCCGGTCAATATTTCATTTGTACGGATAATGGAATACTTGGAATGTTAGGCGAATCTGAACCGGAGCAGGTGGTAATTCTCCCTGATAATCAAGCTCATTCAACCACATTTATTGCCTTCGACATCTTTGCAGATGTAGCTTGTAGCCTGGCTGAAGGAAAGACCCTTGAAGACCTGGGGGCAATAACGGAAGAATACAGGAAACCTGCATCTCTTAAGCCAACCCTCGATGAAAGTAGCATAACCGGTAGCGTAATTTACCTGGATACCTACCAGAATGCTATTACAAATATCTCCAAAGAGTTTTA
>JAOZLK010000552.1 GCA_029934875.1 Bacteroidales bacterium
TCCCATCCATAGATTTTGCATAAGCCATATCATGGTTGGTGGCAACATCCCCGCTTTCGCGCCACACCCAGGATAGATGAATGCATCCATTCACATCTACAAAAGTCTGCCAGTAAGCATTCCGTTCACCCTCACCATCAACAAGCACGTCGTGAAGGCGGGTCCATTTCCCTGAAGACAGTGAATAACGGTTCAGAACCAGGTTGCCCTGCCCCGATGAACCATCACGATAGAAAAAGAGCAAGTCGCCATCGGGCATTTTATAAAATTCCGGATAGGTAACCCTGTCCTCCTCCCTCCCGATCATACTCATCTCTTCGGTCAGCTCCATGGACCCGGGAGCAATGCTTTTGCAATAGTGAAGCACATTGCTGTGATGATTCCAGGAAAAGTGAAGGTAGCCATCCCCATCCACCATCATGCTGATGGAGCGGTGGGCGTCGGTCACATTCCCTTTATACGGGGTCTTTTTACTCATCCACTCATCCGACTTCAGTTTTCTTTTGGCCAAAACAATGTGACCCGTGCTATCGTAATAAGAGGCATACTGCAGACCCTGGTGTGAAACCACCGAATTTCTTCTGAAGATGACCCCATTGATCGAATTTTGTGCCCAGCCCAGACCGATGGTCGATCTTTGGGCATTAGTTTCTCCAGCCACCGTCAGAAGGCAAATAACTAAGAGGCCAAAATATTTTGAAGTAATTATCATTAGAGATCTGAAAGGATCATTTCCTGTCCGCTAGTCGGCTTCACATACAAGCCTGAATCCAATACCCTTGATATCGGAAAACCACCAGATACTTTTTGGCTGCTGACAATCAGTTTTCAGCCAGGCTTCTGTTTCTGTGGAAGCTCGTGACGCTGATCTCAGCTCACCCGCTTCAGAAGTGTAGTTACCTCCCCTTATAACATATTCTGTTCCCGATTCCGGTCCTTTCGGATTTTTCACATTGTTTTCGGTAAGGGAATAAGCATCGGCAGCATACCAATCGGAACAATATTCAAACACATTACCACTCATATTCTTGAGTCCATAAGGATTTGCGCGTACAAAAGAAGGCTCCCGGGTTTTATCCCCGGAATTAAGTGCATATACCACGTGGCCATTGATATTTGTGGTATCCACTCCAAATATCCGCTTTCCTAAGCCTTCACTTGAAAACTTTTTGGGATCACCTTCAAAGAAATAAGCTGTCTCTGTTCCTGCCCGGCAGCTATATTCCCATTCAGCTTCAGTGGGTAGTCTGTATTTCTTTCCAGTCATTTTGGAGAGCCACTGACAGTAAATTTGGGCTGCGTAGTGTGACATAGTTATGGCAGGGCGCTTACCGCTTCCCCAACCCTGGTCTGGATTCCCAAACGGAGGAGTGGGTCCGCTGATTGCATCAGGTTGATTGGCATTGTTTGCATAGATAAGTTCATGATCGATTCGTCCTTCAGACATGGTCTGAGAGAAAAAGGCCCAGTATTCATTCCAGCTCACCTCAACTTCTCCCATATAAAATCTGGAAATCTCAAGCTCACGCTGTGGCCCTTCATCCTCTGTCCGGAAGGCCTCTGTTTCGGGACTTCCCATTGTAAAACTTCCACCCTCAATGGCAAGCATATTAAAGGATATAGTAGTGCTCGGTATTTGCTCGGTGAAATCCGCAAAGGCCATAAGAGCAGTTGCTTCCGTAAACACCTCTTTAGAAGCACTCTCATAAACAGGAATGCCGGTCATGGCTCCATGCTTGTAATTGGGAAGGTAATGCCCCACATCAAGGTGACAATTGATACAATTAAGCCCCAGCTTTTCCTCATTCATTTCATAATACAGATGGGCCTTGCCTCCATCATCAGATAATTCTTTAGGAAAAATATTCTGGTGACAATTCTCACATGACTCGTTGTAAACGAAAGATACCGCATGTTCAAGCTGCTGCTTACTTTCCCAGTCAAAGGAGGCACTGTCCTTAATTTTATAAGCCCATAAATCATGCAGACCAGTCCTTACTTTCGTGGAAAAATGATCGAAGCTTCCATTTGGAGGAAGGTGACACTCCACACAGCCAACCCTTACCCCGCTTTTATTATAATAATGAGTGGATTTCAGCCATGCTTCATCAGCCCCTGTATGAATATGGCAGGATTGACAGTACTCATTGGTACTTGTTACCGTGACCACCCGGTTCACTCCCATAATCAGGAAAGCTCCGGCCAGGACACCTATTAAAACAAGGATTGAGCGCCATTTCCATTTTGCATTTTTTTTACCCATTTCAGTATTAAAAGAGGGATTCTACATGGGGGCTTTGGGATCGCGGCCCGGTACAGGAGCTCCACCCTCCTTATAGTCAGGCAATGGCCCGAGGGTATATTCTGTGGGTCCATACCTTAAATCTGAAGCCATGATCTCCTCCCAGCTAATCTCTTTCCCTGTATAGGCGGCTTCGCGTCCAAGAATTGAAACAAGGGTGGAATTGGCAATGTCTTCCGCCTGGTTCACCTTTTGATTCATTCGAATGGATTCCACGAGGTGAACATGCTCCTGATCATGACCACCAACTACCGGATTTGCATCGTAATCATATTTCCATAAGGTTTCCCCATCAAAGTTTTCAATTCTCATACCACCACCGGTAAGCAGAACAGCCTCAGTGCCCATAACAGACTCGGATACATTGGTGTCACAGCCATCAATCTGACGTGCAGTGGCCATCATGCGTTTGTTGTTGGCATAGCTATAATCAACGCTGAAGAAATCAAAAATATCACCGGTCAGACGCCTGGACCTGCCGCCATATCCAACAGCTTTTTCCGGCAACCATCCTGTAAACCAGGTGACCACATCTATGTTATGAACTGCCTGATCAAGGATGTGATCACCACTTAACCACTTAATATTAAACCAGTTACGGATATTATACTCCATATCGGACCATTCCGGTCTCCTGGTTTTGTTCCACCAGGCTCCCTGGTTCCAGTGTGCAGTTGCGGAAAGCACATCGCCAAGAGCTCCGTTTTTCACCTGCATGTAGGCTTCCCAGTAATCGCGCTGATGACGCCGCTGGTTGCCTGTAACGACAGTTAATCCCATTTCTTTTGCCTGCCTTGCGGCTACGAGGACTGTTCGAATCCCAACGGGGTCAACCCCGGCAGGCTTCTCCATGAATACGTGCTTTCCCGCGGCCACAGCTGCCTTAAAATGTTCAGGATGAAAGTGAGTGGGAGTAGCAATCAGAACCAGGTCAATGTCCAGCTCCAGTACCTTCTTATAGGCCTCAAAGCCCAAAAAACACTTATCATCATCAACCCTGTTATTCTTTTTTTCCATGAGGATTCCCCGACACCTATTCTGCCGGTCTTCGAAAATATCGGCAAGGGCAACTATGGAAAGGTCGTTTCCTGCACTCAGAAACTGGATTGCTGCCCCGGTGCCCCGGTCTCCATTTCCAATTAAAGCGGCTTTCAGAGGCTTGCCATCGGGAGCCTGCTTTGCAAAGGAAAACATGCCAAGTTGCTCCGGGGTATAACTTGCCTTTCTTTTACTACTAC
>JAOZLK010000076.1 GCA_029934875.1 Bacteroidales bacterium
CTGTGGGATTCAATTCCTCTTTGGTAAAAGTTCCATGAGACACATCAATTCTCTCAAAGACCATTTTATACAGGGAGAATATGATGTGGAGGCTAAGTAAATTGCGGCCACTTAGTTCATTCTGCAACTTTTCCAGCACCTCAAGTGTTTGCACTCCATATTTTATGGCCTCGTTTCGGTAGACCGCCACCACCTCCCTGAATGAATCAGGAATCGTTTTCCCGGCAGCAATTTCTTTTAGTTCCCCGGTGGAGATTCCATGCTTTTCCAGGATATCCCCGGCAAAATAGTTGAGGTTATTCTCCTGGTCCTCCTGGAAGTCGCGTATGATATGGACCAGGTAAGAGAATATTGCACAGGGTCTTGACAGTGATTCGATATCATAGTCAGGTGCCAGGTAGACCCCGTCCTTTTCCTCCAGGCAGCACAAATGCACAAAAATGGAGGCTGGCGCTACAGATGCTCCTTCGGAATACTCCATGAAGCTTTCCAGTGTTGGGAAGCCATCATGGTCAATATCGTAGAGCATGGATTTCGCGAAATTGTGGAAAAGCTTTAGGGGAATCTGGAAAGTGGCAATGGTCTGTGACAATTCCTCGTAAAAAGGGTCCTCCCCGGCTGATCCATGCAGGCATTCGATCCAATGGTGGACCTTTTGGCTGAGTTCTTCCCTTTCCAGGCAGCTGATTTCTTTGCCTGTGGCTTTACGGTCGTCGATGTAGTCGTCGATCATCCGCATGAACTTATAACATACCATAGCTGCATGATACCTCCTGTCGTCCCAGAACCTGGCAGCAATCAGGATATTGGGATGTTTCTCTATGTGGTCGAAATCAATGCTGTTGAACAGTGATTCGATCTCTTTCTTCGTATGATCAGTTTGGATTTCCATAAGTTCTGTCAATTCGTTCAGTTACAAGTTTGGCAGAGAGAATAGATAGAGGCATACCACTCCCCGGCTGGGTGCTCCCTCCTGAAAAGTACAGGTTCCTGTACTTCCTGTGATAGTTCGCCGGTCTCATGAAGCCCATCTGGAGCAGGTTGTGGGCCAGGCTACCAAAGGTTCCTCCACGCGAAAGATTGAAAGTCTTCTTCCAACTATCGGGTGTATAGCAGATCTCGAACTTGATATGCTTTTCAAAATCGTCCATTCCTTCCTCTGCGAAACGCCTCAGAATGGCTGACCGGGCATGGTCGGTGATCTCCTTCCAGTCATACTCCCTGTTCTCTTCCAGGTTCCCGGTATGTACAATGGCTGTTATTGAATCTTGCTTTACAGGAGCTGCGCTCAGGTCGGAGCGAACAGGAGAGTGAATATAAATGGATGGATCTTCCGCAAAGCCATTATCCTTAAAAATCGTTTTACAGCTTTCCCTGTGTTTGTCAGATACAAACACGGTATGCTGACCCAGCTGGGGATAAACCTTGTCCACGCCCCAGTGAAAAACAATGGCGGCGCAAGAATATTTTTTCCGTTCCAGCCCTTTGCTTTTTCTCCCGGGAGGAAGCAGTTCCCTGTATACATAGGGCAGATCTGCATTGGCGACAATCAGGTCGGCAGGGTGAAATGATCCATCCTTAAGGGTGACTCCGGTGGCCCTCTTCCCCTCCACATCTATCCTTAATACCGGGGACTTGAGTTCAAGCCTGACCCCATAGGCTTCAGCGATTGATAACAGGGTTTCCGCCACTTTATGCATGCCCCCTTTGGGAAAATAGACCCCATCGGAGAGTTCCATAAAAGGAAGGAAGGTATACATGCCGGAGGAAGAATAAGGATTCTGTCCCAGGTAAAGGTTCTGAAAAGTGAAGAAGGCCCTGAGTTCCTCTGAGCGGAAATACCTGCTGATATACTTGTAGTGATCATGAAAAGCCTTGTACTTAAAAAGCAGGAAGGGATATTTCAAGAGGGAAATGTCAAAGGGACTGAAATAATTCCGGTTGATCATGGCCATGGACCTGTCGTAGATGTGAAAGCCCCTGGACATTAATTTCAGGAAGCGGTCGAAGCTTCCTTTTTCCAATTCTTCAAATTGCTTCTGCATGAAAGCCATATCGGAGCTGAAGACAAGCTGCTTTTGATTACTGAACTTCACTTTGTATATGGGATCCACCCGGAATAGTTCCATCTCCTCGAACATATCCTTTCCAAGCAAAGCAAATGCCTCCTCATAAATCCCCGGCATCATCAGGAAGGTTGCGCCAATATCAAAACGGTGACCATCTTTTTCATAACATCCGCACCTTCCGCCGGGGAAAGCGTTTTTCTCGAAGATGGTGACTTTATATCCCCTTTTGGCCAGGTTGGCAGCGGTGGTAATTCCCCCGATGCCTGAACCAATTACTATCGCATGTTTTTTAGCCATGTCACTAAATATATTGGAAAAGGGATTCCCATCAGCCGGGATCGGCAATTAATCGGTAAGATTTCAGTAAAGCCATCACTGAGGGTGGTCAGCCTCTTTTAAGCAGATGAATCCCGGTCCTGATATTCTTTTAGATTAAGATTGTTTAACTTCGGTCTTGAATGAAATTACGGACCGGAATAAGCATCATTAATCTTCTGTTTGTCCTTTTGGGAGGTTCTGTGCTTATGGCCCAGAGCACCCAGAGTATAAGGGGTATGGTGATCGATCAGAATACCGGGGTACCCCTTATTGGCGCAACTGTTTCATTGCTGGATCATGAGCCATTGATGGGAACCATCAGTGATCGCCAGGGCTTCTTCAACCTGGAAGGGGTGCCGGTTGGGAGGCGTGGAATAAGGATAGATTACCTGGGTTACCAGTCCATTGTCAGAGAGGGACTGGATGTGACAGCCGGAAAGGCCTTCAATCTGCATGTTGAAATGGAAGAGAGCGCCATTATGGGAGAAGAGGCTGAGGTCAGAGCTTTCTCAAACAAGGGTCAGGCTCTGAATGAGATGGCACTTGTAAGTGCCCGTTCATTTAATATGGAGGAGGCAGAACGCTACGCTGGCAGCTGGGGTGATCCGGCCCGTTTGGTGGCAAACTTTGCAGGAGTACAGAGCCCGGCCGACCAATCCAATGACATTATTATCAGGGGAAATTCTCCGGCAGGTCTTCTCTGGAAGTTGGAAGGGGTGAGCATTTACAATCCCAACCATTTCGGCTCCATTGGCTCAACAGGAGGCCCCATCAGCATGATCAATAATAATATGCTGGCCAATTCTGATTTCTTTTCTGGAGCATTCCCTTCCCAGTACGGGAATGCCACATCAGGGGTGTTTGATTTGAATCTCCGCAGTGGAAACAACCAGGACAGGGAATATACTGCCCAGGTGGGTTTTAACGGATTTGAATTTGGGGCAGAGGGTCCTTTCTCAAAAAAGTCCAATGCCTCCTATGTGATGAGTTACAGGTATTCATCCCTTTCCTTTTTCGAAACACTTGGCTTGAATCTGGGTGTACCCGCCATTCCACACTACCAGGATCTTACCTTTAAGGTAGATATCCCTATTAACGAAAAGGGGCGCCTCTCGGTCTTTGGTCTGGGCGGAGTTAATCATATTGGATCGGAGGTAGAGGAGGACAATCGTTATGACTATTTTCGCTCAAATGCATGGACAGGGGTATTTGGTATTTCGCACCGCCATTATTTCAATGAGAAGACCAGGCTTCGAACCATCCTTTCATGGGGAGGAATCCGAAATTTCGGTCTTGATTCCACTACCCGGGATGGTGTGCTTACAGAACAGTACGGACAGGATTTTTCTGAGCAGAAGATCACTCTTCAAAGTGATGTTCGTAGAAGATTATCCAGTCGGGACCACCTGATAGGAGGTGTGGAGGTCTCGTATATCAGGGCCTCTTATGTGGACAGTGTCTACGTTCCTGACTGGAATATCTTTTTTCAAACGGCCAATACTTCAGGCAGCCTGATGATGTTTCGTGCTTTTATAGACTGGAAGCATAAGTTTACAGAACAACTTCAGCTGGTTACCGGACTTCACTACCAACAGGTATCCCTGAACAGCGACCTGGCCCTGGAGCCCAGGGTAAGCATGAGCTGGAAGTTCAGCGAAAAACAGGAAGTCAGCTTTGGGTACGGCTTGCATAGCCAGTCTCAGCCGGGAACAATCTATTTCTCAGAGACCCTGGTCGATACAGCAAACCTTGAGTATGTTCAAACCAACAAGCACCTGGGTTTTACCAGGAGTCACCAGGCGGTGCTGGGCTACCAGGTGCAGTTCGATTCCAGGCATCGCCTGAAGTCAGAATTCTATCTTCAAAAGCTGTTTGATGTCCCGGTTACAACTTATCCTTCCCATATTTCCATGATCAATTATGGAGGCAGCTTTAACAGCTCGGTTTATGATTCCCTGGTAAATAAGGGTGATGGATGGAATATGGGCCTGGAGCTAAGCATGGAGCGTTTTTTCTCAAACAACTTCTATTACCTGGCCACCATTTCTCTATTCAACAGTAAATACCGTGCCAGTGACGGGAAGATCCGGAATACTGTTTTTAACGGATCATTCATTGTGAATACCCTGGGAGGTTATGAATGGAAGGTGGGCCGCCAGAATGCTATCACTCTGGATGGGAGGGTGAGCTGGGCAGGTGGATTGCGAACGATCCCTATCGATCTGGAGGCCTCGCAGGAGGCAGGAGAAACTGTGCGAGACTACTCAAAAGCGTTTGAATCGAGGGCTGATGACTATTTTCGGATCGATATGCGGCTTGCTTACAAGTGGAATCTGAAACATGCCACATGGACTTTTGCTCTCGATATTCAGAATGTGACCAATCACATCAATCCCTTCTTCAATGAGTATAATCCTGAAACTGAACAGATTGAACAGGTCTCCCAAATTGGAATCATCCCCGCAGGGGTTATCAGGGTAAACTTTTAGCCTTGTAGATCTAGCAACCTCCCTGGACCTTCTTTTTCTTTGGCCGTGGAGCTATTTTGGGAAGATCAGGAGCCACCTGAGCGGATGATTCAATCATAGCGCCTCCTCCCAAAGCCTGACCAGCTCCTTTCCGGAAATCGTATTTGGCAATCTCCTCGTTTGGACTGGTGGAACCAGGTTTATCCGGATTCATAATGCTCTCCACCCAGTAGTTGAGGCCTCCCTGTAAAACATAGTTGTTTTCGTATCCCAGTTGTCGGGTAAGCATCCATGCCTGGTTGGCATTAACCGTTCCGTTGGAATAGAATACATTGTACCTCAGATCCTGATTCACATAGTCTTTCCATTGATCATCGAGCAAAGATGTGAAAGGGATATTAATGGCCCCGGGGAGGTGATATTTCTCATATTCAGTTTCAGCCCTGACATCGATCAGAACCAGTGAAGGGTCTTTGCTGACAAGCATGTGGGCAACCTCGTCAGGGGTAAAAAACTGCATCCCGCTGTTCACGTACTCCAGCAGATCCTCTGGCGAAAGTTTATAAGGATGGGTGGTATTTGCAGGAACAAAGGCCAGGATCATTCCAAGGGGAATGATAAACATGGCTAAAAGGACTCTTGGATTTATATTCTTCATGGCAGAAAATTCTATTGTTCAGTATATTAACAATCCTAATTACTTTTTGGTTCAGGTATTCTAGTATTCTTTGCGGGGGAATTTCTTTTCGGCCCATTCCCCGGCCCAGAACATGCCCAGGGCTACAATAATGATGCCCAGGACCACCACTCCATCTTTCAGACCAAGCGCTTCGGGTAGTGTGGGAGTTCCCCGGAAGGATCCTTTATAAAAACCTTCCAGCAGGGGATAGGCTTCGGTAAAGATGAAGATTCCCAGGAAGATTCCCCCGATGAAAAAGAGGGCGTCAATCTTACCGATGGCTGCCGCGCAGAAGCTGGTCCCCGGGCAAAATCCACCGACAATGAATCCTGCACCCATAATGATTCCACCTACGATGGTTGACCAGAGGTAGGTTGGATTGACGTAAACCATATCCAGGTCGATCCAGTTGAACAGGCTCATAAAGAGCAAGCCCAGCATGGCTACGATGGCTGCTGTAAAGAAAACTTTCAGGACTACGGTGTCATAGCCGTAAAACATGCCTGCCAGTTTCCGGCTTGAGGAGAATCCGCTGCTTTCAAGTACAAAACCGAAGCCAATCCCAATCAGGAAGGCGAGGAAGAAGTTGGTATTCTGTGTGATTATATCACTGACAATTAATGGTCCCATGATGATGCTATTGTTATTTTATTAAATCCAGTTTTTCCTGAAGAACCAGGCCAGTGCGAAGGCGGTTCCGAATATAAATGCCATTGAGATGAAGCCTCCCAGGGAGAGTACTCCCATTCCGCTCAGGGCTGATCCACTGGTGCATCCCCTGCCCAGCTGTGAACCAAAACCAAAAAGAATTCCACCCATCACGGCAAAGATGATCCTTCGCTTTGAAGTAATTTTAGGAGAGTGCTCCACTTTGAATTTCAGGCGCTTGAAAATTGCTCCGGAGAGGAAGGCTCCGACAATCACTCCCAGCATCTGGAATACCAGCCAGGCTTTCATGGGGCCGTCCGGATGAGACTCATTATACTCCCTGAAAAACAGGGCTTTTTCTGCGTGTCCGGGGCTTACGGAATTCACGGTAGCAACCACTACACTTTTAGCAGCGCCGCTGGCACCCAAGCCCCGTCCCGAGACAAAATTGGCGGCAATCAGGACCAGTCCTAATAGTATACCACCCAGGTAGGGATTAATATACTTTGCCTTCTTAATTGGTTTTACTGCTTCACTCATATTCTTTTATTTTGTTGAGATTCATTTTTTCTTTTTTCCCTAAACACTAATTACTATTAACTAATAACCATTTACTAATAACTAATCACTAATACAACCATCGGCGTTCCTGGCCGGCAGAGGCTATCAGGAATCTGAGCATCAGGCTTCCAAACAGGACAAGTCCGGCTGGAATCACAACAGGGATTTTAAATTTTTTCAATTCGAGAACCTCCAGGATGACCGGGACAATCATTCCCAGGATCACCACGAAGATCCAGAAAGGAGCGGTCCAGGGTCCGCCCAGGAACAATTCTGCAGCATTGATCTGCACCTGGGTGCTTGCAAGGAAACCCATAAACATGTGGATAATCAGGAAAAGCTCGACGACGATAATTCCGATATCGATTTTCGCAAACATATTCCTCTCCTTGTGTTTCTTTGAAAAGAGCATGATCACTGCAGCTCCGGCCGAAAGTCCCGAGGCCAGGAACAGGGGGCCAAGGATCGAAGTGTTCCACAGCGGTCTTGCATTGAAGGCAGAGAACAGTATCCCTGTATAGACTCCAAGAATAATTGAAGAAATACCCATTACCCATGCGATTGCCTTTTTTTGTTTCGTAAGAAAAGCTTCTATATCCTTCAGGATATCGAATTTCCAGTCCCATTTTGGAAAAATCTCCTTGATGTGTATCGCCGACCAGATAAACGACAAAGGTGTGACAAGCATCAGGACCCAGGCTCCCCACGACATGGGCGACTCCAGGCGAATGGTGGTGTATAACCTCCAGAAATAGAGCTTGTGTTTCAGGTCAAGCAGCAGGGCAAACAGGCCAATGACCAGAAGGATGGGTACAATGTGCGGGGCAATTTTTGTTGCTGCATGGTATTTATCTTCTTTACCCCTGAGCGTAAAATATGCAGCAAAAAAAAGGATGCCCGCTGCCATCCCACCGAGGAAGAGGTAGAGCGGAATCTGCCAGTGCCAGATGTGCAGGTGGGGATCGATCAGGTAATTGTTTCGTCCGCTGACGATGATTTCTTCTCTCATGGTTATTTATATAAGGAAATATAATTGAGGGTCGGTCCCTGCCTCGGGGATCAGGGTCTTATATTTTCTCACCTTAAGGATTTCGGAAACCGGACTTTTCGGATTGTCGAGGTCTCCGAAGTACATGCATTTGGTTGGACAAGCTGATACGCAGGCTGGTTCCAGTCCCTTCTTAATCCTGTGGATGCAGAAGGTACACTTGTCTACGTGCCCATCCGGGTGTGAATAGCGTGCATCGTAGGGGCAGGATTGAATGCAGGCTCCGCAGCCAATGCACTTGTTGGCAGTTACAAGCACGATTCCCCCGTCAGAGTAATGACTGGCTCCTGTAGGGCAACATCTTACGCAGGGAGAGTTGTCGCATTGGTTGCAGCGCTCCGATCGCAATTCAATTTCCAGTTGCGGATAAGTCCCATCTGTAATCTCCACCACCCAGTCGCGGCAATATCCTATGGGGACATTATTTTCGGTCTGACAGGCCACTACACAATCGCTGCAACCCACGCATTTTTTGGTATCTACGGCCATTGCATATCTCATGACTCAACCTCCTCTTTTTTGGATTCAAACTTGAAGGTGACAAAGTTGCCCCTCATTCCCGTTCCTCCCATAATGGGATCCACAAGGACCTTGGTGATTAGCTCCGAATCGCTGGCTCCTTTGCCATAGGCCCTCGAAAGGTTTTTATTGGTGTGGCCGAAGCCGTGAACCATATAGACGGTATCCCAGCGAACCCTTTCTGTCACCCTGGCCTTGATTGGGAAGGATGAGCGAACACCGTCCTGGTTTTCAAGCCAGATGTATTGTCCGTTTTCTATGCCCCACTCCCCGGCAACTTTGGGGTTGATCCAGGCCGAATTCTCCTCCATCAGATCCTTCAACAAAGCATTGTTGGCTGTCCGTCCAAAGGTATGCATCGGAGCCCGACCGTAAGAAAGCCTGTAAAATCCGGTGGAAGGCTCCTCATGAGCTGTGTATTTTGGAAGCGGATCGAATCCTTCAGCAGCCAGGGCTGTACTGTAAAGTTCGATTTTCCCGGTATTGGTGAAAAACTCATGCTCCTCATCCGGTGCGAAGTAAAGATCATCATAAGAGCGCTCAAATGTTTTGACCCCGATGCGCTGCATTTCCTCAAGAGAGCTTCCCACCTGCTTGAACTGCCAGTCGAGCATTTCTTCAATTGAGTTCCAGCTAAAGTATTCCTCCAGGTCCAGTTTTTTGGCCAGCTCTTTGGCCATCCAGTAAGCCGGCTTGGTATTATACATGGGCTCGGCAGCTGGCATCCTCAAGGCGATGGAAGGCTTGCGATGTGGCGAAGACCTGATGGTGTCATAACGCTCAAGGTAAGTGCATTCTGGCAGGACCACGTCGGCCCAGCCGGTAATGGCCATGGGCATGGTATCAATCACAACCAGTAGCTCCAGGTGTTGAATCGCTTCCAGGGTCTTGGCAGTGTCCGGGATGGTTTTTACGAGGTTGGTTCCGTTGACGATCCATCCTTTGAAATTGCAGCCCTTGTTCACATCAGGAATAGTGGCATCACAAATCCCTGAGGCAATGGTCTCATAGGCCAGGTTGTATTTACCAGGAAAGGCATCCCTCCAGGTTTTTGTTGGTTCCGGGTAGGGTGGGTGCGGCCAGGATGGAACAGAGGTAGTCTCCGGATTGTAGAAACCGCCCCTTCTTCCCCAGGAACCCAGCAGGGCATTTAGAATTGCCATGGCTCTGCTTCGCTGGGTGTCATCGCCATACCATGTAACATGCCGTCCGGGGTGAATGATTACAGATGGAGCTGCATTGGCCATCTCCCGGGCTGATTCACGAATCAATTCGGGTTTTAATGTAGTGATCCCGTAAGCCCACTCGGGGGTCATCAGTTTCACGTGAGCTTTCAGCTGCTCAAAGCCGTAGGTGTATTTTTCAACATACTCTTTATCGTACCATCCTTCTTCGATGATCACATGAATCCAGGACAGCAAAAGGGCCAGGTCGGTGGCTGGTTTAATGGGTAGCCAGTATTTTGATTTGCTGGCAGCGATGCTGTAACGCGGATCCACAGTGATGATGGCGGCTCCCTTATCAATTGCATCGGACATCTCCTGAACCTGGCCGTTGTGCATGTTCTCGCCCAGGTGAGAACCAATCAGGACCAGGCACCTGGTATCCCTGATATCTGTTCTTTCAGGACTTCCAACTCCTTCACCAAAAGTTGTATGATAAGCCACCTCGCGGGGTCCGCGGCACTGTGCATAGGATGGGGCAGCAATATTGTTTGATCCGAAAGCCTTTAAAAGATTCCCAAAGTATTTTCCACCTGAACCATGAGTCAGAAGAGCGAGACACTCAGGTCCGTGTTCATCGGCAATAGCTTTCATTTTATCAGCTATGTAATCGAAAGCCTCATCCCAGCTTACATCCTTGAATACCTGTTTCCCGCGCTCTTCGGTTCTGATCTTGGGAGTTGTGAGCCTGTCCTCGTCATAATACATGCCCGGACCGCCTGTTCCCCTGGGGCAGAAACGACCGTTGCTGTGCTGGTCCTCATCATTTCCGACCACTTTCCAGATTTTGCCCTCTTCATTTTTATAGACCCATCCGGCACATTTCCAGAAGCATATCTCACATATGGTTGGGGTACGGGTGGAATCCAACTTCATCCCTTCTCCCTGGGGAGGAGAGGTGGAAAGGTTGCTGTATACTCCTAATCCGGAGGCGCTGATGGCTAGTCCTCCCAGACCCAATCCGGATATCTTGATAAAATCCCTTCTGTTAGCCATTTATGAAACGTTTTATTTTAAAATTGAAGGTAGCAATTTTGAAGAGGCAAAAGTATATTAAAATCCTCAAAAAACATAGATATCTAGATATGTAAATACTTTCTAAAGCACAGAAATAGAGCGAAATAGGCCTTATTTAGAATTGCGATAAACTACTCAAAGTTCTCAGGCAGGCTTTTAAGGTCCTCTTCACGATTAATATTCAGGAACAAGTCCGGCGTGTAAAAGGGCATGTCGGGCTGAATGTCCAGGACCAGGGAGCGAACCAGGGGGATAGCCCCGCGGACCGCAAATTCCTTTTTTTCAATCATAGATTCAAATACAGTGCTCATGCTTTTCCGGTAGAGCGCACACAGGGGTTCTGGTTTGCCGGCTTGCATGGCAGGAACAAGCATTTCCCATTCATCACATTGTTCCACAAGGAAGCTGAGTAAGCCTTTATTGACCAAGGGCAGGTCATAGGAGAGTACCAGGTTCAGATCATTGGATGAATGTTCCAGGCAGCTGTATATACCAGCCATGGGTCCGATCCCGCTTATTTTATCAGCAACAATGGTGTAGGGAAGATTTCCCGGGAGAGGATTAGAGCTAGAAATAAGAATTTCATCGCAAACCGCCTCAAGAGCTTTTAAGGGGTAGAGGTACATCATGCGGCCTCCGATTATCAGGCTCCCTTTTTCACGGCCCATCCGGCTGCTCATCCCACCTGCCAGCAAGATTCCGGTGATTTTATGACCTGAATTTATCATTGATTTTCAGAATAGTTCTGGCAAGGTAAGAATGTTTATATTATC
>JAOZLK010000553.1 GCA_029934875.1 Bacteroidales bacterium
GTGCAGTGAAAACTCAGGAGACTTCTGTTCAGTCGGGACAAACAATTGCCAACACGCAGGTGCTCGCTCCAGAGGAAGGCATTTACTTCAGGGTTCAGATTACAGCC
This sequence comes from Bacteroidales bacterium, assembly GCA_029934875.1. Lineage (GTDB taxonomy): Bacteria > Bacteroidota > Bacteroidia > Bacteroidales. The sequence continues at coordinate 108 of JAOZLK010000553.1, forward strand.
AAGCGGAACGCTTATGATGCGCGCACCATGTTCAGGCAAGCGGGTGTGACTCAGGAGATCTTTGTTGAGCAGGATGATGGTTACTATAAATATACAGCAGGTTCTTTTACCAACTATGATCAGGCTAGCGTCTACAGGGATCAGCTTGAGGCCCTCACTGAGGTTGAAGGGGCCTTTGTTGTAGCCTACAAGGATGGGGCACGGATCCCAATGCCAAGCCACTAATTCAGGTTCTTTTACTGTGCTTCGATCTTTTTCATACCGGTTTCTGCTGATAAGTTTCATCATGCTCCCCCTGGTGACCCAGGGACAAGAGGTAGACTATGACTCACTTTTGCAAAGGGTTGATTCGATTGAGAACCCGGTGTTTAAGCCGGTGATTTCATTTTCGTACGGAATCACAAACTTCATAGGGGATGTGGAAAACAGCCTTTATACACCCCTTACTGGTAATGGTGCGGGAATGATAAATGTGGCCACTTTCATCGACCGTAAATACCGGAATTTTATCGCGAACTTTTATTTTCTTACTGGCAAACTTTCGGCCAGTGAGTATTCCACCACCGATTTGAGCCGCAACCTCAATTTTGAAACTTCACTCTATTCTTTCGGGGCTAATGTGGAGTACCGGTTTGGACATCTGATTTCTGAGAGCTCCTTTGTAAGGCCATATTTACAGGTGGGGATCGAGAATATTAATTTCAGTTCCAAGGGGGACCTGTTTGATGTTTCCGGGAGTCAATATTTCTATTGGACCGATGGAACGATACGGGATCAGGCCCAGTCGGATGGCGATGCAAACCTTTTGTACAGAGATTATCATTATGAGACCGACCTGAGGAAGAATGAGAGTACCCAGTTTGGGCTGGGTAACTACAGCCAGAGGTCGCTTGCCTTCCCTGTTGGCGCGGGCGTTCTGTTCAGGATCAGCAAGAGGACCTCCTTTAGCCTGGGGGCCACCTATCATTTCACGTTTAGCGATTACATTGACAACGTAGCTTATGAGGGAACAAGTGTAAGCGGGGGAAAGGGAAATGATGGCTTTGTATTTTCCTACCTGTCTGTCAATTTTGACCTCTTTTCTGATCCCACGGCGGTTGATCTGATTTATGCCGATGTGGAGTTTGACGAGCTTTTCTTTGATGATGAGGACGGTGATCTTGTCCTTGATATTTGGGATCATTGTCCGGGAACTCCTTATGGGGTGGCCGTTGACACACTGGGTTGTCCGCTGGATGGGGATCAGGATGGAGTACCCGACTACCTGGACCTGGAGTTGGAAAGTGCTCCTGGTGTATGGGTGGATGAACAAGGGAAGACTCTTACAGAGGAAGCTTTTTATGCAAGTATTGAGAGCAGGAACAGCGCTATGCCGAGGGAAGAAGTGGAAGCCTATTTTACCACCATCCGGGACGATTACGCCTTAAGAAGGTCCAATGAGATTCCTGAAAAGTTCCTGGTCCTGGATGAAGATTCCGATGGATACGTCTCATTTGATGAATTGCTGAAAGCCATTGACCTTTACTTTGACTTCCAGGTCGATCTTAACATTGAAGAGCTCAGGGAGCTCAATGATTTCTTCTTCTCCCAGTAACAGTTCTCAGTTCTCAGTACCCAGTACCCAGTGCGAAGGGGATAGTTCTCAGTGCTCAGTACTTTTTCCTGAGTACCCCCACCTGGGTACTACGTACTACTTAATTCTGTTGATTCGGTCCATCTGGCGCTGGGTATCTTTGCGCTTAATGGTTTCACGTTTGTCATACTCACGCTTCCCCCGTGCCAGCCCAATCTCCAGCTTTGCATAACCTGAACTGGCTATAAAAAGCTTAAGGGCAGCTATAGTCAGTCCGCTCTCTTTTACCTTCCTCTGAAGTTTTCTCAGTTCCTGCCTGTTTAGCAGAAGCTTTCGGTCACGTCCGGGAACATGGCTGTTAAAGCTTGCCCATGCATAGTCAGCTATCTGCATGCCCCGAACATATAGCTCGCCATTCTCAAATAGGCAATAGGCTTCTCCCAGGCTGACTCTTCCGTTCCTGATGGATTTGATTTCGGTACCTGCCAACTGAATGCCCGCAGTATAACGGTCCGTGATTTCGAAATCATGAAAAGCCTTTTTATTTCTGATGTTGATTTTGCCGGACATGCTTGTTTCTCTGGGGGGCAAAGGTACAAAAAACCGCTTATTTGGGTATATTTGATTTACATGACAAAGCATTCAACAAACCTGCTTACCATACTGGGTCCGACAGCAGCCGGGAAGACAGCATTTTCCGCTCAATTGGCCCACCGTCTGGATGGCGAAATCATCAGTGCTGATTCAAGGCAGGTTTACCGGGGAATGGATATTGGAACCGGCAAAGATTATGAAGATTACATTGTTGATGACCAGCAGATTCCGGTGCACCTTATTGATATTCTTGAGGCCGGGTTCGAGTACAATGTTTACCTGTTCAAGCAGGATTTTTTCAGGGTTTTAACAGATATTAGCGACCGTGGAAAGCTGCCGGTTTTATGCGGAGGGAGCGGGCTGTATATAGAATCAGTTTTAAAGAATTACAAGCTGCTACGGGTGCCTCCCAATGAAGCCCTGCGAGCCAGGCTGGAGGCCAAGGATTTAACTGAATTGGGGGAAATTTTGAAATTACATGGGCCGCTGCACAATCAGACAGATCTTACTTCACGCAAGCGGATCATCCGGGCCATCGAGATAGCTGCTTATCAGTCCGGGGAAAAGGATAAGCCTGAGGATGAAGTAGCACTGAATCCCCTTGTTTTAGGTGTGCAGTTGGAGAGGAATAAGAGAAGGAAACGTATTACCCAACGGCTCATGAAAAGATTGGAGGAGGGCCTGGTGGAAGAGGTGGAAGGCTTGATGGAACAGGGGGTAAGTGCTGAAAAGCTTGACTACTACGGGCTCGAATACAGGTATGTTTCGCGCTATGTCCTTAAGGAGATGAGCTATGATAATATGGTGGAAAGGCTCAACTCGGCCATCCATCAGTTTGCAAAGCGCCAGATGACCTATTTCAGGGGAATGGAGCGAAGGGGAACCAGGATCCACTGGATCAATGGAGACCTGGCTCTTGAGGAAATGACCAATGAGGCATTAAGCCTGTGCAGGTCAATATTGAATATCCCTGGAGATCATAGCTGAACATGCTGGTTTTGCTACCTGAATTGCCAGGGCAGGTCCAAAATAAACCAGATCAGTCCAAGGGCTATGGCAATATTGAAACCTGAAACAAGATAGTTGTACGCAACCCTCCAGGAAAGAATCCGTCGCCTGATCATAATCCCGATATTCGGAATGAAGAAGGCCAGGATGCTGAATACCGTCAGGCTGTTCAGAATTCGTTCCTCATCCATTTCCTCTGATGGTTCGGCAGAAGGAAGAAAAAACAGAATCAGGTATGCCATCAGAAGAAAAC
>JAOZLK010000554.1 GCA_029934875.1 Bacteroidales bacterium
ATTTTGACTGCATTACATGCCATACCGAACATGGACGCATCCTTCAAAGAAAAGCTCCGGCCGTATGTGGTAAAGTACAAAGAATATATCGAAGCGCTTGAAAAGGATAATCCGTATGGAGTCCCTATCGGCCTTGGTAACTGGGCAGGAGCTGGACGTATAGTGGGCTTTGGCACAACCATTTGCTTTGCCAACAAACATTTCCCTGACATTATCGACGCCAGTCATGCTTTCAAGACCACCAACTGGCTATATGGCTGTCATCCGTATCACAATTTTTCGTTAGTTGCAACGGTAGGTGCCGTTCGTCCTAAGGAAGTCTTTTATGGCAATAACAGGGCTGATTTCTCATTTATTCCTGGCAATGTTGCTCCTGGTATATTATTTAGAAAACCCGATCACTTTGAAAATTACGACGACTGGCCATTTCTCTGGGGACAAAACGAGGGTACGATTGGCGGAAATACCAGCTATTTAATTTTTGGATCAGCTTTTAAGAATTTAATAGAATAAGCGGTTGGTTTTCTGAGCTGTGCCAAAAGTTAAAATCTTAATAAGATCAGAAGGAATTTATATTGCAACACCTGGTGCTCCAGAGAGTGATGAACTTGAAATAATTGGATTTATGGTTGACGATTATAGATTATCAACTATCACAATAGGCACATTTTACATTATCGCTATGCAAAATGAAATTATTCATCGTATTTGTTTTAATTATAGGAATAATCAGCTCTTGCACTAAATATGAACCACCAGCAATTATTTCTGACATCGAATTTAATCCTGAGATAACCTATGATTCAATAACTGACATTGAAGGTAATAGACTTCACTTCATCAAGATAAAGCAACACCAAGAAAGAAGATTGGCTATAAGGACTACCAGAATGAATAGAAATCCAAAATCCAATCTTTAAGTTAGCCGCAGAGCCAAATGAAAAAAATCCTTACAGGAAAGGTTTGGCCTCAAAAGGCATATGAAATTAGACGTAGAACAAATCATTAAAGCCGAACGCTGAAGCGGCGGCTTAATTCCACCGTTATGTATAAAGTCCAAACATCAACATTACTGGGGTAACTATGAATAAAGATGCAATCTCTTGCCAGATAAATGACTTAACAGAAATAGTAGATCCATCGTTATTTGCATTTGCCAATGTGAAAATAGCTAATAATGTAATTAAATTTCACAGAAGCCTCCCAAACTATACCCCTACACCACTTGTCAAACTATCGAGGCTTGCAAGCCGATTAGGAATAAAAGAACTTCTTATAAAAGATGAAAGCCATCGTTTCGATTTAAATGCATTTAAGGTGCTGGGTGCCAGTTATGCTATCGCAAAATACTTAGGTGAAATACTAGAGCTGAAAGATGATGAATTAACGTTTGGTAAAATCCTTGCTAAACAATCTAGATATAAAAACATCACCTTTGTCACAGCAACAGACGGCAATCATGGCAGAGCTGTCGCTTGGTCGACAAAATTATTTGGATGTAAATCTGTGGCCTATATGCCAAAAGGCTCTTCTCCAACAAGATTAGAAGCCATAAAAAACTATGGAACTGAAGCATCGATTACAACTCTGAACTACGATGACACCGTGATTCATGCAAAACATAAGGCACGAGAAGAGGGTTGGATACTTTTACAAGACACATCGTGGGAAGGATATGAAAAAGTGCCACTACATATTATGCAAGGTTATTGTACTCTGGTATCAGAATATCTTAACCAAGAGCAGGAAATCTGGCCCACTCATGTATTTATACAAGCCGGTGTAGGCTCATTAGCTGCAGCTATTCTTGCTTATCTTCACAATTTATCTGACCGACCAACACCCAAATTTATTGTTGTAGAGCCTCAAGGTGCTCCATGCCTTTACGAGTCTATAAGACTGAACGTAGATAAGCCCTTTAGAGTGAGAGGTGATTTACCCACTATTATGGCTGGCCTTGCCTGTGGGGAACCTAGCCATATAGGATGGAGCATATTAAAGTCAGCTACAAATGCATTCCTAATGTGTTCTGATGATGTCACCCGCAGAGGGGTTAAAGTACTAGGGAATCCGCTAGGAGGAGATCAACGTATAATATCTGGAGAATCAGGTGCCGTAACACTTGGCGCATTATTTGAGATAATGTCGAATGAACAGTTTTACAAAATTAGAGATGTATTAAATCTAACTGGCAATTCAAGAGTATTGTTATTTTCTACCGAAGGAGATACCGATCCTGCGGTGTATCGCAACATTGTTTGGCTATCAAATACATAACAATCCACTAAAGCCGATCGTAATATTTCTAGGGATAGAATAGGTAGACAGGCTTATTTTAGGCAAAGCACGATTTTATGAAGGGATGACTAGGAGAACTCTTATATTATTGGGATTCATTGTAATATGCGCATCCTGCCAAGAGGAAGAGGGAGGGAAAGTAGGTGGAAATGATTACTATAACATTAGTGAAAATCTATATCCATTACTATATATACCTGAATCATATTGGGTATATGAGAATCAAACAGGCAGTTTGGATAGCGTGATTCTAATCTATTGTGAAGCTGATACGCTAGGTCCCTTCAAAACTGGCGATTGCTGCACAATGACTCAGGAGGTATATAATCTTGAGTACGAGAGTTCAAAGTTCGGTTCATTTACTGAACATTTTATTGGTTATGTAATAAAAAGAGGATCAATTGATGGAGCCTATATCTATCTATCAAGCTTTGATGTTGGTGATAATAGAAATAATACATCTATTGCTGCCATCCATGATTCATTGATTATAGCTGGGGTAAGGTATTATCAAATTGTGGAGATGGAAATCTCTAAAGATGATTATATCAGTTCAGATATGCGTCTGTTCTATGTTGATTCAGTTGGAGTAATACAAAAGATATTGATTGACAATTTGAATGATAGTATAATCTGGCAATTGATCGAATACAATACAACATTACTTTTTGAATGAAACTGCATGCTGCACTGTGTTTAAACCATTTGTGATGTTTTATTCAAAAGTGAAGAGCAAGTAAAAAATATAACAAAGCACTAAAGCCGACCGCAACGCGTGTCACGCCCTTTGCTGCAAGGGCAAATCCCGCGCCACGCTACGACCGCTTAGTTCCACCGTTCTACGGATTATAAATATTCAACGGAAAGAGGTGAGCGATACGTTTTCCAGGAGTTGTGTTTCATGCTAAGAACCATAGGTCAATGCTCCCGCTGATATTTGAATTCATGGGGTATTCAATAACGAAAAATTAATAATTTAGCACCAAACTGAATCATGAAAGAACTAATATTAGCCACTTTCTTTTCTATAGTTGTGATCAACAGTCATGCTCAGGAATACTCCCTGGCATCTCCAGACGGATTACTGACCGCCAAGATCTCTATCCAAGGCACTGCCAGTGTGGAACTTTCAAAACAGAACGAGATCTTAGTGAAACTGGATGAAATTGATTTGCTTGCAACTGATGGACAACTTGAAGGGATGAGAGTAAAGAAGACCTCCAATCGGTCTGTTAA
>JAOZLK010000077.1 GCA_029934875.1 Bacteroidales bacterium
AGGATGTTCCGGTGTGAAACCCTCATCATTATATGTGATATTCCAGGTTTTGACAATATCCTGGGAAAAAGAGCAAACAGGTATACTTACTAATAGAATCGGAAATACGGATATCAACAAATATCTTCTCATTAGGATTGAAATTAAATTGGCCTTAACGTTTGAATAAATGAGTGTGGAGTTTATTTATCATATATATTGGAAGGATTTAAACAGTTGATATTTAGAGCGATAAGGAGGTAGATATCCCAGAATGATAGTATGTGGATTTGCAAGGAGGAGAGTTGGTGGCGTGACGGGAAAAGTGTCATGGTTCTGGGGGTGTGGGCTAAAATTAGAAAACTTTCAAAGCTTAGGAAAATCTTTGCCACGCTTTTTGTCAATAATAACATCAAGAGGGCTTTTGATATTTGCCAATGCTTTCTGGCTAACATGCGTATAGATTTCGGTTGTTTTGCTTGATTCATGTCCGAGGATGGTTTGGATGAACCTTATATCTATTCCCTGTTCAAGAAGGTGTGTTGCGCATGAATGACGCAACATATGGGGGGTAATCCTTCTTTCAATTCCTGCCAACTTTGCAGCATTTTTTAAAATTTTGGCAATACTTGTGGCACTGTATTGTTTGCGGTTTATTCCCTCAAACAACCAATAATTGGGCTTATGCTCTGACAAATATCTTTTGAGTACCATGCTAAGAGACATTGAAAGAATTGTTGTCCGGTCTTTTTTTCCTTTCGCCCCCCTGATTAGAATCATTTTCCGGTCATATAATACATCTTGCTTCCGCAGACCAATCAACTCACTTCTTCGCAGTCCGCCGGAGTATATGGTCCCTATTATTGCTTTGTGCTTGATGTTTTTCAGGCTGCGGAGTATGGTATATACTTCCTCCTCGGACAGAATTACCGGCAGGGTTCTACTGCGTTTTGGCCGGTCAATCTGGTAGAATTCTTTATTATATCCAAGGATTTTTTCATAATAGAATTTAATGGCATTGATTCTTTGGTTCTGCTGTGACTTGGAGATTGCTTTATTCCTTATTAACTCCAACAGATAGTTATTTATTTGTGCCTTGGTAATGGTGCTTAGATCCTGTCCAATAAAATAGTTTACAAAATCCCCCATGTAACTTTTATATGTTTTGATTGTGTTAGGGCTGTATCTTTTTCTTTCCAACATCTCCAGATAACCCTCGGGCAAAGCTGCAGGTTTTAGTTTGTCTTTATTTTTAGTTGCTCGGTTATTCCTGATGGGTGCTAAGGATTTAATTCCGCTTATAACAGATTTTGGAGGAAGGGATGAAAAAAATCTCCGTGAATCAAACCTGTTAAATGGGATATGCCAGATATTGAACTCGGAACTTCGCCTGATTCCCGGCAGGGTTCTTATAAAATCATCAGATGGAATTTTCCCTGAAAAATAGACTTTTATGATTCCCAGCTTGCCCAGCCTGGCTGGAACCAAGCGGATATAAAGTACATCTTCACCTTTGTTGGATAATTCTTTCATTTTATTTATCACTATTGGTTTCTTCTATATGAACATGTAATTAATGGGCTATCCCCGAGAAATATCTGCTAACACATGACCTTTATTTGATAAAAAGTTGATATCTATTTGGGCCCGAAGCATGGGGAGGGGGGCAGATTTATTTATTTTACAAAAAGCAATTATCTTTACACCTTCAAATTGAGGAGTTAGATGAGTGAGAATAAGGAGCAGGTTTTTGAGAACGAGGAGTTCGAGATCTTATTGAGGAAGTACGAGGACATGCGCAGCGGAGTCCAGTCGATTTTTTTCGATGTGGAAGAGTTTGAACAGATCATTGATTACTTCCTGGACGATTTTCAATATGACGAAGCAAAAGAGGCTGCCAATCTTGGTAAAAAGCAGCACCCTTCCTCCGTCGAGATTAAGTATAAGTTCGTGCACATCTTCATCGAACAGGGAAATGCCAAAAAGGCGCTTGCCCTGCTTGAGGCGATTCCGGATTGGGAGGACAGCAACCCGGAGCGCTATTTTCTGAAGGGAACCGCCCATTGCCTTATGGGAAAACTTAAGGAAGCAGAAAGGCAGTTTGACAGGGCCCTGGAACTTTCAGGCGAAGAAACCTTTGAAGCCTTGCTAAACATCTCCATTGCTTTCGAGAACGTCAGGCACTACGAGCTGGCCCTTAAATATTTGACTCAGGCTTTTGGTCAACAACCTGAAAATCTCTCCGTTCTCTACGACATGGGCTACTTCTATGAGAGGCTGCATAAGTTCGATGAAAGCCTTAAATATTACGAACGCTACCTCGATCTGGATCCTTTCTCAGACAATGTGTGGTACAACATTGGGATTGTTTATCATAAAATTGAGCTCTTCGAGAAGGCCGTAGAAGCCTACGACTTTTCCATCTCACTCAATCCCGATTACGCTTCTGCCTATTTCAATAAGGCAACAGTCTGGATACATGCAAGAAATTTTGACAGGGCCATTGCCTCTTACAAGGATTTCCTGGAGATAGAACCCGAAAACACCCAGGCTTACTGCTATATGGGCGATTGCTACGAGCAAATGGAGCGGCTCGATGATGCTGTGTCCGCTTTTCAAAAGGTCATAGAAATTGACAATACTGATCCTGAAGGGTGGTTTGGTGCAGGAATGATCTACATACTTCAGAACAGGCACGAGGAGGCGATAACCTACATTCTGAAAGCCATTGAATTCGACGGCTCCAATCTTGACTACTGGATCAACCTGGGTTATGTCAGCGAGGATGCCGGCCAAATCGAAGAGGCCATAAAGTGTTATGCCCATGTTACCCGAAGCGATGCCTCTGATCCGGATGGATGGATCGCCCTTTCGGGATTATTGATGAAAGAGGGTGACTTTGAGCAGGCTCTGAATTTTCTCAGGGCTGCCTATGTGCATCATCCTGACACGGCCGCGATCAAGGTTAAAATGGCAGTATGCCACCTTAAAATGGAAGAACATTCCCTTGCTCTTAAGTTTCTTGAAGAAGGACTGAAGAAAGATTCTTCACTGCTGGCAGATTTTGCCTACTATTTTCCTGCAGGTTCATATAGGATTGATATCAAACGTGTTATCCAAAAATATAAATCATAAGATAAATGAATTTTAAGATAAATCATATTCCTGAGAGAACCTCCGGGAAAAGGGAACATGGACTTACCATGATGATGGACAAAGGCTTAAGCCTGGCAGAAGCGGGACATTTTGTTGACTCCAGTGCTCCTTACACCGACCTGGTGAAGTTTGGGTTCGGTACAGCTTTAATAACCAGGCAACTAAAGGAAAAAGTAAAACTTTACCAGGAGGCTGGTTTAAAACCCTATTTTGGAGGAACACTTTTTGAAATGTTCTTCGTCCGCAACCAGTTTGATGATTACAGACGCTTTGTATCTGAATCGGGAATAAACAATGTTGAAGTTTCCGACGGCACAATCAGGATGGAGCATGAAGAAAAGCTTAAATGTATTGAAATCCTTGCAGCTGATTTCCAGGTCTTATCGGAAGTTGGAACCAAGGTTAAGGGGGTGGAGCTCTCCAATGAAGTATGGGTGTCGAATATGAAGAGTGAGCTGGCAGCAGGTGCATGGAAGGTGATTGGTGAGGCGCGGGAAAGCGGCACCATCGGTCTTTATCAATCGGATGGTTCAGCCAACAGGGAGCTGATTGATGATATCATGAAAGAGATTGCGGTTGAAGATGTGCTCTGGGAGGCCCCTAATAAGGCTCAGCAGATGATGTTTATCCAGATGTTGGGAGCCAACGTGAATCTGGGGAACATAGCCCCCAATGAGGTTGTATCACTCGAAGCATTGAGGTGCGGGATGAGGGGCGATACATTTTTTGATGTTCTACCAGAAGAATTCCATTCCAGAAAACTTTAGCAAATTGAAACATCGCTTAAAAGAATACCTGTTCATTGCCCTGCGTGGCATGGGGATGGGGGCTGCAGATGTAATCCCGGGGGTTTCTGGTGGCACAATTGCATTTATCACTGGTATATACGAAGAACTCGTCAACTCCATTAAAAGTGTTAATATTGAAGCGCTTAAGCTCCTAGTGAGTGGTCGCTGGAAGTCCCTGTGGAAGCATGTAAACGGCAACTTCCTGCTGGCTGTGTTCGGAGGGGTTTTCATATCCGTCCTCTCCCTGGCTAAAATCCTGGAACACCTGCTGGAAAATCATCCCATTCTGATCTGGTCCTTCTTTTTCGGGCTCATCCTGGCCTCAGCCTACGTCGTTTCCAGGAAGATCAAAAAGTGGGAATATGCCTATGTGGTGGCCCTGGTTAGCGGTATTGGTATTGCTTTCTATATCACCAGCGTGACCCCAACCACAACCACCGATGCTTCCTGGTTTGTGGTTCTTTCGGGCGGACTGGCAAGCTGTGCCATGATCCTGCCGGGCATCTCGGGAAGTTTCATACTCCTTCTGTTGGGGAAGTATGAATTTGCCCTTCAGGCTGTAAATGAGCGCCTGATTCTGGACCTGATCTTGCTTGGTTCAGGGGCAGTTGTGGGGCTCATCCTTTTTTCAAACCTGCTTTCCTGGCTTCTGAAAAATTTTCATGACGCCACCATTGCGGTCCTGGTTGGATTCATGCTTGGATCCCTGAATAAAATATGGCCCTGGAAAGAAACGCTTAAAACCATTGTGGTGGATGGCGAAGTAAAGCCTCTTATAGAAAAAAACATTCTGCCCGCAGTGGGTGATTCCGGAGACCTTTTCTGGATGGCCCTTCTGATGGCTGCCATTGGAATCGGATTAATTTTGTTATTGGAACTTATACTTGCTAAAAGACCCACTAAACACTAAGCACTGGCCACTGTGTACTGTTTACTACGCACTTACTTATGAAACTTTTCGGACTAATCGGTTATCCGCTGGGACACAGTTTCTCGGCCCCCTACTTCAAACAAAAGTTTGAGGATGAGGAAATTGTTGCTGAGTACCGGAATTTTCCCCTTGAGCAAATCAGTGATTTTGAGGAGCTTGTTAAAAGGGAACCGAAGCTGGTAGGATTGAATGTTACTGTTCCTTATAAGCAGAAGATTATTCCTTACCTGGATGCACTGAATCCAACTGCCAGGAGCATCGGTGCAGTGAATACCATTTTCTTTTGCAGAAAGGAGGGCCGCTTATCCCTGCTCGGTTACAACAGTGATGTACTTGGATTTGAGCGTTCTCTAAAGGAACATTTAAAAGAGGAACACAAGCAGGCACTTGTACTGGGAAGTGGAGGATCCTCAAAGGCTGTGATTCATGTGCTGGATGGCTTAGGGATTTCCTTTCAGTTGGTGAGCAGGAAAAGGGGAGAGGGACTTCTGTCCTACGATCAACTGGACCGGAAAATCATGGAGAGTCATAAGCTGATAATCAATACAACACCTCTTGGAATGCATCCGAAGATTGACTCTTATCCTGAGATTCCCTATGAGATGATCACCCCCCACCACCTGCTTTTCGACCTGGTTTACAATCCGGAAAAAACCCGTTTCTTAAGCATGGGGCAGGAGCAGGGAGCCTCCATCGTAAACGGTTCTGACATGCTGGTGTACCAGGCAGAAGGCTCATGGGAAATATGGAATAAAGAGAGATAGAAAGCCATGGCATCTGTTTTCCGAAAAGAATTCACCGTCTCATCCTACGAATTAAATCCGCGGGGAAAAGCCCGGCTTACCACGATGGCCAATTACTTCCAGGAAATAGCCTACCACCATGCAAATGAGTTGGGTTTTGGCTATGATCAGATGAAGGAGAGGCGCACCCTGTGGATGCTTTCCCGCATGAAAATCAAGATGCTGAAGTACCCGGTCTGGAATGAAAAAGTCGTGGTTGAGACCTGGCCAAGCGGAATCGAGAAGCTGTTTGCTCTGCGGGATTTTCGCATAAGTGATTCTGAAGGAAATTTATTAGGTATAGCCACAACATACTGGCTAATTGTACACCTGGATAGCCACAGACCCATAAGGCCCGGGGCGGAGCTGGAACGATTTTCCAACATCGATTACGGCGATCCGGTTTTCGATTCAATACTTAAAAAGATCGATCTGCCTGTCAGTGACAAGCAGCTTGCCCAACATACAGTGGTTTTTTCAGACCTGGATATAGTGGGGCATGTGAACAATGTAAAGTATTTGGAGTGGTGCATCGATGCAATCATGACCAACAACTTGATTGACAGGTCTATTCGTAATTTCGAGATCAATTTTCTGCATGAAACCAAACTGGGCAATCATGTGGTGATCAGTGCCTCGGATGGGGATGTAAACGAGCTTGGTTTTATCCACACCCTGGTGGCAAAACGTAGCGAAGACGGGCAGGAGCTTATTCGGGCACGAATTGAGTGGGCTTGAACCCTTCATATCCAATGTCCACCAGGAATAAACCTGCCGCGGGGACAGACTGACCGGCTTTACCCCGGTCCCTGGCATCTACAATTCTTTGAAACCCTTCCACATCAAGCTTTCCCTGTCCGGCTTCTATCAGGGTTCCCATAAGTGAACGGACCATATTTCTCAAAAAACGATCTGCTTTAATCTCAAATAGATATCCACCCTTCACCTCTTTCCATTGCGCCAGGCTAACTGAGCAATTATTGGTTTTTACATCGGTATGCAGCTTGCTGAAGCTGGTAAAATCAGTGGTTTTAATAATGATCTCACAGCATTGGTTCATAGCCTCCAGGTCAAGTTCCCCATAAAGATGGAAGGTATAGTCCCTGTTGTACAGGGGTTTCAAGGTGGAAATATGGTAATGGTAGGTCCTGTAAGTGGCAGAAAAGCGGGCATGCATTTCAGGATCTACTTCCCTTATGCCGTAAACAACAATATCATTTGGCAGAAAGCGGTTCAGCTTAAATGTAAAACGGGGATCATCAGGGCCGGAGAAAGAGGCCGATTGGATCCGGGTTATAGTATCAAAATGGGCGATAAAAAAAGAGGCATGAACCCCGGTATCAGTCCTTCCGGCTCCTGTTACACTTAGCGCTTGTTGCAGAAGAGTGGAGAGGGCTTTTTCCAGCACTTCCTGTACCGTTTTACCATTGGCTTGAACCTGCCAGCCATGATATGCGCTCCCGTCATAGGCCATGTGGATGAAATATCTGCTCATACTTCTGCTAAAATTGTATAAAAATACCCTTTTCTTAACATTTTTTAACCCCCTGACTCTTTCTTATGGCAAAATTCGAGCTTATTTTTGTGCTCCGGTCATTCGGAGAATATAAGGAAATGATTATTAACTAAAAAGAATCCATAAATGAGTCAGGAAGTGAATATCAAAGAGCTCAATGAGAGGATCAAGAAGGAGAGTGAATTTGTTGATCTGATCACCATGGAGATACAGAAAGTGATTGTAGGGCAGAAATCCCTTGTGGAAAGGCTTCTCATTGGCTTGCTTTCAGATGGGCATATCCTGCTGGAAGGAGTTCCGGGGCTGGCAAAGACCCTTGCGATCACCACACTTTCACAAACCATAGATGCCAGGTTCAGCAGGATCCAGTTCACACCGGATCTATTGCCGGCTGATCTTATTGGAACTATGATTTATAGCCCCAGGAAGGAAGAGTTTGTGGTAAAGAAAGGGCCGGTTTTCGCCAACCTGGTACTTGCCGATGAAATTAACCGCTCTCCGGCCAAGGTGCAAAGTGCACTGCTCGAGGCAATGCAGGAGAAGCAGGTTACCATAGGAGAGGAGACCTATAAACTGGAGCGTCCCTTCCTTGTATTGGCCACCCAGAACCCCCTTGAGCAGGAAGGAACCTATCCTTTGCCCGAGGCCCAGGTCGACCGGTTTATGATGAAGGTAATTGTTACCTATCCGAGCCGGGAGGAGGAGAAATTGATAGTCAGAGAGAATCTGGCAAGTACTTTCCCGAAAGCTAGTCAGGTTTTAAAGCCTGCTGATATCATGAAAGCCAGGGAGGTGGTCAAAGAAGTCTACCTGGATGAGAAGATTGAAAACTACATTCTCGACATCGTTTTTGCCACGCGGAATCCGGAGCAGGCTGGATTGGCACAATTTGTGCCTTTGATCCAGTATGGAGGATCGCCACGAGCCAGCATTAACCTGGCCAGGGCTGCTAAAGCTTATGCCTTTATTAGAAGAAGGGGCTATGTAATTCCCGAGGATATCAGGGCAGTGTGTCACGATGTGCTCAGGCACAGGATTGGATTAACCTATGAGGCAGAAGCCGAAAACATATCCTCCGAAAATATTATTTCTGAGATTTTGAACAATGTAGAGGTTCCATAGAAAATGAAAACGATTCTTTTCATATGCACTCTTATCCTTGGCCTGGGAAGCCAATTACAAAGCCAGACCATGGTGGGGCTCTCCAAGGAAGAGGTAAAAGTTGCTGTGAAGAAGAATCATAAGAAGTTTCACAGGGATGATTCGGTGATCAGGCAACAATTTAACTACCTGAAATATGTAAATGGTCGCCGGACAAAAACCTGGATCATCTATTTCAATGATCTGGATACCTGCAAGACTTCAAAGCTGGTCTGTGACTATTCCGACTTCGATAAGATCTTTGAGGAGATCAACAGCAAATACAACAAAACGGGGGAGAACCTATGGGAGTTCCAGCATGGCTCTGATACCATCCAGGTAGAACTTATTAAACTGGAGTGGTATTTTACCATCCGGGAAACAAGAAAGACAAGCGATCAATAGCATTGGAAACAAAAGAACTCTTAAAGAAGGTACGTAAGATTGAGATCAAAACCCGTGGGCTTTCACGACAAATATTTGCCGGGGAATACCATAGTGCCTATAAGGGGCGGGGTATGACCTTTTCTGAAGTTCGGGAATACCAGTACGGGGATGATATCAGGAACATCGACTGGAATGTCACCGCCAGGTTCAACCATCCATATGTAAAGATTTTTGAGGAGGAGCGTGAACTAACTGTTATGCTGCTGATCGATGTTAGTGGTTCGGGAAGTTTCGGAACCGAATATCAGATGAAACGTGACCTTATTACTGAAGTTTCGGCTGTTTTGTCCTTTTCAGCCATTGAAAATAACGACAAGATAGGGGTGATTATGTTCAGCGACCGGATCGAGAAGTTTATTCCTCCACAGAAGGGGCGCAAACACATCCTTAGAATCATCAGAGAATTAATTGATTTTAAACCCCTTAGTAAGGGCACTGATATCTCAGAGAGTCTTCGCTTTCTCACAAATGCCATCAAAAAGCGATGCTCTGCATTTGTGATCTCCGATTTTCGGGATAAGGGCTATTCCAGGGCACTTCAGGTGGCCAATAATAAGCATGATGTAGCTGCATTACATGTTTACGACATAAGAGAATCAACATTGCCCTCTGTGGGGCTTATCAGGGTACTTGATTCTGAAACAGGTCGTGAAAGGTGGGTTGATACATCGAGCCGTCGTGTCAGGGACAGCTATGCCATGAAATGGGAAAGTCATGAAGAGATGATGAAGGAAATATTTACCCGTGCAGGAGTGGATCATGCCTCTCTACGAACAGGAGCTGACTATATAAAACCCCTGCTCAGGCTATTTAAGAAGAGATAAAATGAAGCATTGGTTCAGACATATATTAACGCTCTGCCTTCTCTTGACGGTTCTTGTCCTGCAGGCGCAGATCATCAGCGTGCAATCTAAGCTCAGCTCTGATTCGCTCATGATAGGTGACCAGGTGCTTTTCACGATTCATGTAGAAGCTGCATGGGAAGTAGCTTTCATAATGCCTGTGCTGACTGATACCCTTAGCCGTGAGCTGGAGGTACTGGCGCCCTATGGGGCTGATACAAGCCGGACCGAAGATGGGTCATGGGTGATTGATCACTCTTATATTGTTACCGGTTTTGAACCCGGATTGCAGATGGTCCCTTCACAGCGGGTTATCTATACATTTAATTCCATAAGGGATACAGCCCTCAGCATGCCCCTGATGATCCAGGTTTATGCTCCTGTTGTGGATACTTCACAGCAGATTAAGCCCATTAAACCACCCTTGAATACACCGATAAGCATCAAAGAAGTTATTCCTTGGGCTGCATTGGGGATCCTGGTCTGGTTGACAGCTACCCTGATTTATGCGCTTATCTGGATGTACCGTCAGAAGAGGCGCGATCCGGAGATCTTTTCCATAAAGCCCCTGGAACCGGCTCACATTGTTGCATTCAGGGATCTTGACAGCTTGAAATATAAAAAGTTGTGGGAATCCGGTCAGGTGAAACTTTTCTATACCCAACTTACCGAAATTACACGCAGGTACATCGAACGCCAGTATGGAGTTCCTGCCCTGGAGCGAACCACCCACGAGATCCTTGAGGCTTTTCGGGTATCCAATACTGAGGATCCCCTTCTTGACGATATTTTAAGGGATTTACTCGAGCTGGCAGACCTTGTTAAGTTTGCCAAGGAAGATCCGCTTCCCATGGATAACCAAACAAACCTGAACAATGCCTATCTGTTTGTGCAGAAGACCTTCCCCATGTTTTATGAGGATAAGATTGAAGATATGGATAAAGCAGAGATAAAGAATAAAGAGGAGGAGGATAATGAGTAACCTGGAATTTGCATATCCGGCCTTTTTCTGGGCGCTGGTGCTGCTGCCGGTGATGATTGTGTGGTATATTCTCCGGGGAAGGAAAAGTACCAGCTCCATGACCCTGTCTGGTTTCGAAAACCTTGATGAAAAAGTGGGATCATCAAGAATCTGGCTTAGACACCTGCTCTTCTTGCTCCGCCTGGCTGTGGTGAGCCTCATCATAGTGGTTCTGGCCAGGCCCCAATCTTCTAATAAATGGGAACAGATTACTACAGAAGGGATCGATATCGTAATGTGCATGGATGTTTCCGGAAGCATGAGGGCCATGGATTTTCGGCCAAACAGGTTGGAAGCTTCCAAGGATGTGGGAATTGAATTTGTTAATGCCCGCGAAAATGACCGTTTCGGACTTGTTGTCTTCGCAGGCGAGAGTTTTACCCAGTGTCCCATGACCACCGA
The DNA here is from genome assembly GCA_029934875.1 of Bacteroidales bacterium. Lineage (GTDB taxonomy): Bacteria > Bacteroidota > Bacteroidia > Bacteroidales. The sequence goes on from JAOZLK010000077.1 coordinate 11,005, forward strand.
CAGGGGAGTGGTGGTCAATTTTCTTAAGGATATTAATTTTGGAGTGATTGAAGACGGGACAGCAATCGGAATGGGACTGGCTACTGCAGTCAACCGCATAAAGGACAGCAAGGCCAAAAGTAAAGTGGTGATTCTGCTTACCGACGGTGTCAATAACCGGGGAGATGTCGGTCCGGTCACTGCAGCAGAAATAGCAGCCAGCTTTGGAATCAGGGTTTTTACCATTGGTGTAGGAAAGCGGGGAACAGCACCGGTTCCTGTT
>JAOZLK010000555.1 GCA_029934875.1 Bacteroidales bacterium
AAGCTGATGATTATATTCGGGAGGAAGCAGTTTATTAAAGCGCCCCGCCTTTCTCCAATCCTCCCCCGTTCGCGCCCCTATCCAATCGGTGATTCCATGCCTGGCTGGAAATTTCCCGGACATGATGCTGGCCCGGGACGGACTACAAACCTGGCATGCCGCATATCCCTGGGTAAATTCCATTCCTTCCAGGGCTATTCTGTCAATATGAGGCGTCTCATAATATGCACTGCCAGTATAGCTCAGGTCATGATATCCCAGGTCGTCGGCCAGGATAAAAAGCACATTGGGCTTCTCTATTCTGTCCTCAGTAGCACAGGAGGATAGTATGCTTAGCACAGTGGCTATAAGGAGTAAGAGGCTTTGTTTTACCATAATTCCGTCTTTTTATGCCTTATTATTTTTTGGCAGCATGAACTTTCACGAAAGCCAAATTTCCGCATCTCCAGGGACTCACTGCACCGGTGGCCAGCTTATCTCACCCCAGTCACGCACATACCAGGGAATATCATAGACGCTTAGCTTCTTAGTCTCAGCCACCAGCGACCAGTATTGATCCGACCTCACAAACTCATCCACCTCTAAATCAAAGGGATGAGCAAAAGAAGCCAGGTGTTCCTTAAGCACAGCCTGCAATTCAGCTAATTTTGTCTCATATGCAGGATCATAGGCCATGTTCTGGATTTCATAGGGATCACTTTCCAGATCAAATAACTGATCCGCATCAAAGTAAGAGGGATAGAAGGTAATAGGGATGACCGGAAGCCCAATGCCCTTCGTATTTAAATAATTGGGTGCATAGTTGAGCTTTCCATTCTTCATATTATCAAGGATTTTCTCCGGGTATCTGAAGGCGATATACTTGAACTCTCCATCGCTCACCGACCGGGTATATCCCGACTCAGCGAAGATATATTTCCTGAAAGGCAGGTCATTGTCCTCAATTACAGGCATCAGGCTTTTTCCGTCAATTTCATATCCTTCGGGTAAGGATACCCCTGCCATTTCAAGTACGGTGGGCAGAATATCCATGGTCTGTACCCTGGCAGCAGACTTGCTGGCCGGATCAATCTTACCGGGCCACTTGACGACCATGGGAATACGAAGCGCCTTTTCATAGCAGGTAGCCTTGGCAGGTTCGGTATTATGGTCGGGCAGGAAAATCACTATGGTATTTTCAGCAAGACCAAGTTCTTCCAGCTTCTCCATTACAAGACCCACCTGGTGATCCAGGAAGGCCATGCCTGTGTAACGATGGCTCTCGGGTGAGTCCATGGAAACGGTTTCAGCATTCAGTTTTTCCAAATCCGGCTTATAGGCGTCCAGATCAACAACTCCCTCCGGGGTATAAGAGTAATCTCTCATCAGTCCTTCGGCATGGTGGGGGCCGTGAAGCGAGGTAGCCGCCAGGTAAAGAAAGAAGGGCTGTTTACGTTCCCTGCTTTCCTCAATAAAATCCACTGCACCTTTGGTAAACCAGGGGAAATTATGATACCTCAGTGCCTTCACCGCAAAGCCATCAAAATTGCCATACATTACACTGTTCGCTACATCAAATCCGGCATCATCCCTGACCCTCTGTGAGACCAGTTTTTGATGCTCGGCCAGGCTCACATTGACCGCAGGGTCCGCAGGCGAATCATCCAGGTGAAGCAAGCCATGGCTCATGCCCCTGGCCTCTCCGCTCACATGCCATTTTCCAGCCATGCCTGTATAGTAACCGTGGGCCGACAGGAGCCTGGGAATGGTCCTTACCGAGGAATCAAGATAGGTGTTCCACCCTATGTTATAGGGCTCTGAAAGCGGAAATTTCTCCAGGAAAGCATCATCGCTGCATTTGCCGGGATATCTGCCCGAGAGCAAGGAGAATCTGCTTGGTGTACACATGGGTGCCGGAGTAAAGGTATTTTCAAAATAAAGGCCTTCGGCAGCCAGCTTATCTAAATTGGGAGTCGGAATTGAGCCCCCGCAAAAACCCAGATCCTCGAACTGCAATTCATCGGAAAAGAAGATGATGATATTGGGTTTTTGATCCTCTGATTTTTGTCTTGGAGTACAGGCCAGGAGAAAGAGGGCTCCTGAGAATACCAGTAATAATACACTTGTCTTTTTCATAGAATCTTTGAGTTTAAAATTAAAATTTAAGAGGCCCTTCCGTCAAAATCCTTCCCCTTCTCAGGAAGCAGGGGCCATTTCACAGGCTTGCCGTCACGGGTGGAGCGGTAAATGGCTGTGAATATTTCTACGGTCACCCGGCCTTCCTCACCAGTGATCATGGGCTTGCGACCCTCCATAAGAGCCTGGAGGAAATCTTCAATGTTGCGCTCATGGAAGTACTCCATTTTATTGGGAAGCTTGTTGAAAAAGTCCGACTCCTCCTTTACCCATACGGCCATCATATCCTCCTCGCCCGGGACGGTCCAGAGATCGGTCACAGGTGGTTCCAGGATGGAGCTCATTCCGGCCACAAACATGGCGCCTCCGTCGGTCTGCACACCCACCGATGCCCCATTCTCGCCATGTACATGCACCTTGCAGTAAATTCCGGGTTTTTGTGAATTGGAAACGATGATATTGGCCACTCCCCCATTTTTAAATTTCAGAATAGCGTTGGCCGTATCTTCTACTTCAATGTAAGGGTGATTCAGGTTCGACCACAGGCCGTAACATTCTTCAATCTCTCCCATATACCATTGTAGCAGATCAAGCTGATGGGGAGCCTGGTTCACCAGCACGCCACCTCCTTCGGCCTCCCAGCTTCCGCGCCATTCGTCGCTGTCGTAATAATCCTTATCCCTCCAGCCCAGCATATTAACTGTTGCAAATACAGGCTTCCCGATCTTGCCATCATCAATTGCCTTCTTCACCCTTTGGGCAGGGAGCAGCCATCTGCGCTGACAAATGAGTCCGATCTGTTTCCCGCATTTCCTGGATGCCTCAATCATGGCATCACAATCTTCCAGGGAGGAGGCCAGGGGTTTTTCAATCAAGACATTTGCCCCCGCCTCCAGGGCAGCAATGGTGGGCTCCTTGTGATTGGGGTGGGGTGTACAGATGATCACCACGTCGATCTTCTCCCTGCTCACCATTTCAGACACATCGGTATAGGCCCTGATGCCATACTTTGCAGCATAGTTCTCGGTTTTCTCCAGGCTTCTTCCGCAGACCGCGGTAAAATCCGATTCAGGCAAATTAACAAGGGCTGCAGAATGAAGGTCAGTCACCTTTCCAACTCCAACAATGGCAGTTCTCAGTTTTTCAGACATAGGTTTCGACTTTACGGAATTTAACTTATTGGGATTAAGGCTTAAGTACCACCTTGATCAGTCCCGGCTCCTTATTATACAGCCTCTTAAACCAATCGGCTCCTTCTGACAGTGGGGCCTCCGCACTCAGGATGGCATCCACATTCACAGCCTTGCGGGCAATCATATCCAGTACAGCCGGGTATTCGCCACAGATTGCACAGCTTCCCTGCAGTCTCAGCTGCTGCGTGACCACTGCCTGCAGGGGAAA
>JAOZLK010000556.1 GCA_029934875.1 Bacteroidales bacterium
CTCTTCAACTGGCTCTTCCACGGGGACTTCTACAACTTGCTGAACCGTATCGGCCACCTCTTTAAGCACCAGCAGTTGCTGCATCGCTCTAAGCCTGATTACCCAAAACACATTATGTCCTGTTTCATGCAGCCTGGTAATAATGGCTTCCACCTCTTCCCTGTCAGTGATTTCAAGGATCCGCGTCTTGTGGAATCCATCTTCCATGACAATCTCAACCTTTTTTCCCAGTTCTTGCGCAAGCTTTTTCTGAAACTTTGTTGCATAACGCTTTTGTTTAAATGCACCCAACTGGATGGCCCAGCTATCCTCACTAATGGTCATCAGCTCCTCAACCAGCTCGTGAATAACAATGTAGGAGGTATCCATTCTTGTTTTTACGGGAGCCTCTTCAACTGCGGTCTCCACAAGCTCCATGGCCAGTTTGAAATCAAGCCCATTCACCATATCTCCATCAATGAGGACTTCAATATCAAATCCAAGTGAATCCGGATTACATAGCATGCCAAGCCTGGATAGCTGGGCTGTATCCACCCTGGTGAAATACTTTCCGGGTGCAAGACCAAAGTAGCTATAGTAGCCATCATCCTCGCTTAGAGTACTGGCAACAAGTTCGGATCGGTCATTGAAATAGTTAACAATAATCCTGGCCTGTCCCCGCTTTTCTCCGTCACGGTCAATGGTAACAAAACCAGAGGCTTCACCGGCAATGGAGATGGGAATATCAATACTCTTCATTACATTCGGGTCCACCTCCACACTCATTGTCTTGAATGGCAGTCTCCAAGCAATGCTGTAGAAACTATTGGGATCCAGCTCAATAAAACAGCTAGTGTAGGGCTCAAGGCCAAGGATGGCTATTACCGTATCATTTTCCGATTTATCAACCCGGCCTCCATTGGCTCGCAGGTTCAAACCAGGAGCTCCATTTTCACCCGGATCTCTTTTACCATTTGAGTTAAAATCGAGGAAGGGCCTTACAATCACTCCTCCCCTGCCCACATTTGGCCTATTCTCAGCCTTCAGATATTTGCTCTTAGAATCTGTGATCAGGCTACCCCTGGCATACTGAACCAGGGTAGTTTCCCTGTTTGAATACCGGGCCGAAAGTCCTGTCTGAGCAAAGGAGAAATTATACCTGAACCCCAACTCTGCCATATGCATCTGGGTTCTGAAGTCGCGTTCATAGGAAGCGGTCAGGTAGGCCCTGTCGAACACGGGTTTTTCAATTTTCACCTTGGCTGTAAGGAAGCTGTTCCGGGTGTAAGCATACTGAGTTTGGGGCATCAACAGAATACGCCAGGGGAGCCTGAAAACCAGTGAAAGGTTGCTGTAAACGTAAGGATCACTTTGGCCAGCAAAAATGGCGTAGGTCGTCAGGTTTGTATTTACCCCCAGAATAGAACTGGAAAAAAGCCACTCACCACTGGTATAGGTGGATGTGGGGAGTACCAGCTGATTAAAGGAAATGCGATTATAAGCACTGAAACTCTTAATTTTCAGGGGTATGGAGACCATTGCTTTTCGTTCCTCCCGGTAATTAAAATTGATGGCCTCCTGATCTTTCTCATAGTAAATATATTTCAGGTCAAACTGAAGGTTTGAGGGCAGGCGATAGGTAAGAGCACCCCCGGATTTTACACCATAAACATAGTTTCCGGTAAGAAGCAGGTTATTGGTTATTCTAAGGGATCCATTAAAAAAAGGCATGAATGGATTCGTGGTGAGGGAGGAGAGGTATTCAATTCCGGTTCCAATGGTTATTCTCCGGGATAGTCCATAATTCAGACTGGCCCTGGTGAACTTGCTGAATTCTGAGTCTTGTACGAACCCTGCGCCGATATTGTATTCGAGCGTATTGACGGGCAGGAAATTGAAGGGCACATTAATGTTCTGCTCACGCGTTTGTTCTTCACCCCATGGACTGAAGAACTTAAGTTTTACCATGGTATTTCCATATACGATGGGGACCTCAAAGGTGAAGAAACCCGAAGCATCGGCTTTTACATAGTCGACCAGTACATTGTTGACATATAACTCGACAATCCACTCGGGTTCAGTTATATCGCTAAGCGTATAGGATCCATACGAACGGCGAAAAGAACTCGGGGTGTTTGTAAACTGGACGCCTACCACAGGATCATAGATGGTTGCCACAGAATTGGTGAAAATCTTCCCGGCCTTTACCTGCCTCAGGTAATTTAAATCGTTGTTCACATAGCGCCAGAGGTAGTATTGCTGTTTTTCGGTAAAGGGGATGCGGCTGTCATAATTCAGGGAGGCAGAGGCCTCACCTCCGGCGATCATTGCTCCAAGGGTGAGATTCGCACGAGCCTCTGATACCCCATTTATTTCTTCGGTTGCGATGGCTGACCAATCGACCATTCCAAATTTAAACAGGGGATAGCTTCTGCCAATAGTTGTATCAGCTTCCACCTCACCTTTAATAATGGATAAATTCTTCCGCATCTCGGCCTGCCTCATTTCACGAATAAGTGGCAAGTCAAGTTTGGTATCAACCCTGACTGAAAGTGTGCGGAAATCAAATATACAGTCAAGGCCAAAGACAGTGGAAAAATGGGGCGACTTAAGGTAGAGGTCCGTTTCCGTTTTCATCAGCTCGCCTGCATCCAGATTGAAAATCTTATCCTCAAAATGAATCTGCATATTCGCCTTGTCGATCAGGTATTCGCTATCCGGATGAATGAAAAAACCCGAAATAGATTCCAGATCGCTTGAAGGAGTATTCTTAATTTTCAGAAAATCGAAAAGCTGGTGTACCGAGAGGTAGATTTCTTTGCCACTAATTACAGCATCAAGCTCAGTACCACCCACACGTTTAACCTCCAGGTAGACTGAAATTTCATAGTTCTCAGTATCGTCCTGAGCATTCAAAGCGGATTGCGGCAAATTAAACAGCAGTATAGCTACAAAAGCAAATCGACAGATCCGGGCAGATTGCAGGCTCGAGGGACTAACTTCATTAAAAACCTCACTTCCTTTCATTCGCCCCGTTCATGTTTATCCTGCGTTATTATTGCTGTACAAAAGTTATATCATAGGTCCCACTGTAGTCACCAGGAGGATTGGCTGCCGTATTTCCAATACTGATGGTACCCCCAACATTCAGATATGTGGGTAGTGGTGGTGGAGTACTTGTTACAAAGGGAGATACCGGGTCGGAAGCCCCAATCGTCAAAGTAATTGAGCCGCCATTGCTACCCGGGAGTGTCACATTCGGACCGTTCATGATGGTTATGATGGTTCCCGGATTGGCAATTACCTCATAGAGGGTTGTGGAATAGGGATAGCCAAGGCTCAGTAAAATAATATCTCCGGTGGAGCTACGAATCCCTCCTGAAGAGATTGATACGGTACCGCCAACGGTGCCATGAGCAAAAGCCCCGAAACTAAGTGTCTGAGCAGTGACATTAATAACCACCGGCCTTGGTGGCGGTTCCTGCGCCTTCACCAGTGAAGACAGGGTCAGGAGCAGCAGTATTAACAGGGTA